>CBDUUF010000068.1:0-7140 GCA_965370375.1 uncultured Desulfuromonadaceae bacterium | reverse complement strand
GATCACCGCACCATCACCGTCTCCACCGGCAGCAGTCAGCGAGACACCGAGGTCACGGGTAGCGTCGAGCGACAACTCCATAATCAGCGCCTCAACAAAAATCTGATTACGCGGGATATCGAGCTTAGCGATAATACCTTTGAGTATTTCATACTCTTCTGGACGGGCATTGATGATCAGGGCATTGGTCGGCTTGTCAGCAGTGATCGACACCTGCTTCGGATTCAATATCGGAGTTCGGGCTACGGCAGATTTAGCATCTTTTCCTCCGGATGATTTCTGGATACCGGTCAGGATCGCATTCAGGGTTTCGGCCAACGCCAAGGCATCAGAATTTTCCAGGTAATAGACATTGATATCGGCCCGCTCGTCCGGAACCGGCTGATCGAGTCGGGCAATAAGTTTGCGCACCATATCGGCATCATCACCGGCCGACAGCAGGATCAGCGCATTACTTCGCTCATACGGAATCACCTGGCGATTATCACCGGCGCCGGAACTTACGGCCGCGCCCTTGCGCCGGGTGGTGGTGGCCTTGCCGCCGGAATGCGACAGCAGCCGGTTGACGATCTCGGCGATCTCGGTCGTATCGGCGTATTGCAACGGAATGATCTCAATCTTATCCAGAGCTGCCGGAACATCAAGCTGGCGGATGATCTGCACCAGCCGCTGGATATTGGCGGCACTGTCGGTAATGATCAGGGTGTTTGACGGCGCATAGGCCGAGACGCGACTGGTCTTCGGCACCAGCGGCGCCAGCACACTGGTGGCCAGGGTCGCAGCATCGACGTACTGCAAACGAATCAGACGGGTGACAAACTGCTCGGAGTTCCGCTTGACCGAGCCGGTCGGCAACCGATTCTGACTGGCAACCGACAGCGGTACAATTTTATTGGTACTGCCGGCCGGCACCAGAGTGTACCCCTTAACACTCAGCACTGACAAAAAAGCCTCATACGCCTCGGACGGCGACATTCGATCCGGGGATATGATGCTGACCTTCCCCTTGATCGAATCATCATAAATAAAGTTTTTACCGGTCATTTCGCTGATGATCTGAATCAGGTCGACCAGCTCAACATCACGGAAATCGAGAGCAATCCCGTCAGCGGTCGACTTCTGCTCAGCCGCTACCGCCGGCAGTGTTGTGATACAAGCCAACAACAGCAATAAAATCACAACAATTTTCACACCCAGCCACTTCATATTATCCTCCCGGATGCCAGAATGGGACATCACTGTCCTGCCGGCTGACCCGACACTTAATTTATTTCATATTCGAACGTCATATTTTCCTGGCCGCGGGTCAGATTGACCGTCAGCCGTTTTGCCTCACGCAGTTGCTGAAAAATCTGCAACGCTTTCTCCGGCGAATTGAGTTCAACACCGTTGACCGAACTGACCACATCGCCGACCTTCATGCCGAGATTGGCCAGCAATGACCGTGGTCGAATCATCCTGACCACAAACCCCTCGGTCTGACCATTGACAATATATGGTTCCATCCGCGCCTGTTTGAGCAGAGTGCCGAGGTTCCCCCGCGCCTTGTCGATCTCAGCCTGTGAAATAGTCCAACGATTCTCACCGAGAGACCGGATACCGCTCCCGGCTTTATCCCGAGATCGTGCAGTTCTGGTCGACTTGGGCTCCGCACGCTTCGACTCTTCAAACAGCAGCTCAGCCTCACGTCCATCCGCCTGACGAATCAACACCCGCGTACGCTCGATAGCAATAAGTTCTCCGCCGCCTGGCAGACCGTCTCCCAAATGGTAAACCGACACCTTGCCAGACGCCTCGATCAAAGCGAGTGGGTCTTCTCCGCCTTCGACCGTACCGTGCAAGCGCAGGTTAACAGCCTTAACCGGCGCGGACACTGAAACGTCCGAAGCCGTCTGCTTCGGCGCGGCGGCACCACGCGCAGACGGATCAAAAATATTGCCGTGCAGGATCGCGTCAACATCAGCCGTACTCGTCGCAGCAACCCGAGCCGGGGCGGTCGCAACCGGCAATAAACCGTCGTCTGTTGTCGACAACATCCAGCCGGAAAATTGCGCGACACCATACCCGGCCGCCAACCCGAACAGGGCAATTGACAGCAGCAAAATGCCACGAATTTGTTTTACGTTAACCATCAGCATACAAGAGTTCTCTAATAGAGATGTTAAGTTATCAATAATATTATGAATTCGGCCTAAATGCAAGAAACTGCGCAGGAATTTTCGTGGCGGATTCATTTACCGCTGACGCATATCTAACAAAAAAATGCCGCCCTTTTGGGGCGGCAACAAAACAAGCACCTCACTCTCACAAATTTTCCGGCGTCCCGGCCAGCAATATTTCAAAATCCTCGACAAAAACCTTGCAAAACAAAAGCAGAACAGATTGAACGGCCCCTTAACTATCTGCAAACAATTTGACCAATATTTTGTGCAATTAAATAAAAAAAAGCGACGATCTCCATAGCCGAAGATCGTCGCCATAACATTCAGGTTCTAACCTGAACAAGGCATTATTCCCTTCGGCGGCCCGGCCACCCGCTTTCGCATAAAGCTTCAGCGCGTCCATGACTCTGCGTCCCGGAATTACTTCCGGTTTGCTCTTATCGGAGATACTTAATTGTACGTGTCATTATAAAATCAATTTCTGACATTTTTCTGACATTTTCGATAAAAATAGTATTTAAATAATTATATACATCTAATCCTGCATAAGGTCTGCGCAGACTGCTCGCCGATTAACTCCATCAGCCGATAGAGCGCATCGCACTTGTAGTTGCCAAATTCCCCATTAAAGAACAGCAAACGATTAGCCTCAACTTTCTCGATCATGTTTGCAATACGAGTCAACACCAGTTGTGGCTTGACACCTGCCTCTTCAGCAAACTGCAGCCAATGTTTTTTTTGTAAACCCTTCGGATCGATTTCACCACCGACCTGCATCGCCATCCCTTCGGCCAAGCCGTAATGACTATAAATTCTGGTCGACAGTTGGTCATAGAATGGTGCCAAACTCGGCCCTTCCGGTAGCAACAATAGCGATATGTTTTTGCCGTGGGCGTCAGAATTACCGATCAGATAATTAAAGATCACCCAGTCGAGCAGGGCGAGCACATCTTTACCCGGCTTGACACTCGACCGACGCAACAGAGCAAAGCAAGCGGCCAGTGATGGGCCACCTTCAGATTCGTACTTGAATTCCGGTGCTACAGTGAGCGCCTGACAGAAATCTTCTTGATGTAATCGCCTGATCGTCCCGTCAAGCTCAACCCGGTCATAGCGTTGAATAACGAACAAACGCAAATCCCGGTGTTGATGGATAAACGACCGCGGCACGTCAAGACCTACCGCCTTGGCGAGAGCCATACAAAAAGCTTCATTTTCAACTGTGCCGTCTAAATCATCGATAGCCGGTTTGATTATAAAATTGCTGGCAGCTGAACCAAGGCCGATATGAAAATATTCATCGTCGAAATATACCGGGAGTTTTTTCTGGGCACCGGCCAGAGACAATCTGACCCCTTTTTCTCCTGCCAAAAGCGGTCGTTGCGGAAGTTCACTGATAATCTCATTCAAATCGTCCAGTGATAGCTGTCGGTAACTGCCGGGTTCACAGTGTATTTCTTCAGTTTCAGGATACAAGGAGACCGCACCGGCACAGTCACCGCCAATCCGCTCCAAAAAACCATAATCGTTATTTATGGAAATACCGAGATTTCGGGCGATCAGGCTGCGGATTTTTTCTTCGGGAAGCAGGTTGGCAAAAAAAGGATGGGACTCATCGTCAAGGTAAGGCTCATCACGTAGGGGCAATGAAAGTGACAACGGCAGGCGTGACGTTGTCAGCCAGTCGCTATTGTACTGAAAACAGAACTGTTTCTTTGCATTCAGCCAAAGTCGACCAACGTCAACACCATCTATTTTAACCAGCAGGCCGGAGTTCATCGTTCACTCCGCTTGTTTGACCAGGTTCTGGTGTGCGCGTCCAGTTCGATACCCAGACCGCTGGTGACTTGCAAGACCTTGCTGAGTCGAACCGTCTCCTTACCGTTTTCCAACGCCGAAAGAAACGCATAACTGACACCACAAACCCCGGCAGCCTCCGCCAGAGTTAAACCATCATCCTTGCGTTTCTGTCTAATAATCTGACCAAGATCTTTTGAACTCGATATTTGCATTGTGACTCCTCAAAATATTCACGTTCATATATCTTACGCCTGAAACCTACAATAATCAACGAATTATATACGTTCATTGATAATCAGCAAAAATAACAACGGATAGTCTTAAATAATATGCGATTGCATATTTCCCTCGCCAGAATCTATGGAACGTTGCTCACTTGCCGCTTTGTCTCAACGACATCATGTGAAATAATACGCACTCATTCCAGACGCAGGAGACCCGCTACATGTCTAACCAACCGAAGCAGCTTTATCTGATCGACGGTTCCAGCTATATCTATCGCGCCTATTTCGCTATCCGCCATCTATCAAACTCAAAAGGGATGGCAACCAACGCCATCTACGGCTTCACCAATATGTTGCTAAAGGTGATCCGCGAGATTAATCCGGACCAGCTGGCAGTGATCTTCGACAGTAAAGGTCCGACCTTCCGCAAGGATATTTATCCTGAATACAAGGCCAATCGTTCGGCCATGCCGGACGATCTGGTACCGCAGATTCCATACATCAAACGGGTCGTTGCCGGATTCAACCTGCCGGGCATTGAACAAGTCGGTTTTGAGGCGGACGATATTATCGCCACTCTGGCCAAAAACCTCGCCAGCGACGATCTGGAAGTAACTGTCGTCACCGGCGACAAAGACTTGATGCAGGTGGTCACCGATCGGGTACGCCTGCTCGACACCATGAAGGACAAATTCTCCGGACCGGCTGAAGTTATGGAACGGTTCGGCGGTGCCGATAAAGTGATCGAGGTCCAGGCCCTGGCCGGCGACAGCTCGGATAATGTACCGGGTGTACCGGGCATCGGCGAGAAGACCGCCAAGCTGCTGATTGACCAGTTCGGCGACATCGAAAGCCTGCTCGCCAACCTCGACCAGCTGAAAGGGAAACGCAAAGAGAACCTAGAAAATTTCGGCGATCAGGCGCGACTGTCAAAAAAACTGGTCACCCTGATCGATGACATGCAGCTAGATCTTGATTACGATACATTTACGCTCGGCGAACCGGATCGCAAGGCGCTGACCGAGCTGTTCAAGGAGTGTGAATTCGGTCGCCTGATCCAGGAATTTTCCGTCGATGAACGCGCGACTGCCGACAGCGCCGACTACCGTTGCGTACTGACCGCAGACGAATTGTCGGCCATGGTTGCCGATCTGCAAAAGGCCGAGCGTTTCGCTTTCGACACCGAAACCACCAGCCTCAACCCGCATCAGGCTGAGCTGGTCGGACTATCGTTTTCGGTTACCGCCGGTACCGCCTGGTATATCCCGGTCGGTCATCGCTACCTCGGCGTCCCCGAACAGTTGTCGCTCACAACCGTGCTCGAAGCGATTCAGCCGTTGCTGAACGATCCGGACAAGTTGAAGATCGGCCAGAATCTCAAGTACGATATTCTGGTGCTGGCCAGAGCCGGCGTCAGCGTGACTGAGCCGCTGTACGACACCATGCTCGCCAGCTACCTGGCTAATCCGGCCACCAACTCGCACGGCATGGACGCCCTTGCCTCGGGACTGCTCAACTACCGGACCATTCCGTATAGTGAGGTCGCCGGCAGCGGCAAGAACCAGATCTGTTTCGATGAGGTTGAGGTAGAAAAAGCGGTCACCTACGCCGCAGAAGATGCCGACATCACCCTGCGCCTGTATGAGAAACTTGCACCGATGGTCGCCGAGCAACAGCAGACCAGACTGTTTGATGAAATCGAAATGCCGCTACTGCCGATCCTGATCGAGATGGAAAAAACCGGCATACGGATCGACGCTGATTTCCTCGGCTCTCTCTCCGCTAAGATGGCTAAAAAACTCGGCATATTGGAACAGCAGATTCATGACCTGGCCGGTGGCCCGTTCAACATCAATTCACCGAAGCAGCTCGGCGAGATTCTGTTTGAACGTCTCGGCCTGCCGCGCGGCAAGAAGACCAAGACCGGCTGGTCGACCAATGTCGAAGTCCTGACCGGTCTGGCCAATGAACATGAAATCGCCGAACTGATCCTCAGTTACCGCTCGTTGATGAAACTAAAAGGCACCTACACCGACGCACTACCTAAACTTATCCATCCGGAGACCGGCCGCATCCACACCAGCTTCAACCAGGCGATCACCGCCACCGGCCGGCTGTCGTCGAGTGATCCGAACCTGCAGAATATTCCAATCCGCACTGAAGAAGGCCGGCGTATCCGTGAAGGCTTCATCCCGGCCGAAGGGTGTCTGTTACTGGCGGCTGACTACTCACAGGTCGAGTTGCGCGTCCTGGCGCACCTGGCCGACGTACCGGCACTGAAGGAGTCGTTCGCTAACGGCGAGGACATCCATCGCCGCACCGCCAGCGAAGTGCTCGGAGTTTTCCCGGAAATGGTCACCGACGAACAACGCCGTCAGGCCAAGGCGATCAACTTCGGGGTCATCTACGGCATGAGCGCCTTCGGCCTGGCCAAGCAACTCGGCATCAGCCGTCGCGAAGCCCAGGATTTTATCGATACCTATTTCGAGCGCTACCCCGGCATCCGGACCTTCATGGACAAGTGCATCGCCGAAGCGAGAGAGAATCTCTATGTAACCACCCTGCTCGGTCGACGCTGTGCCATCCCCGAGATCAACAGCAAAAATGGTCAGGTCCGTGGCTACGCTGAACGCAATGCCATCAACTACCCGGTACAGGGATCAGCCGCCGATATCATCAAAGTCGCCATGATCCGTGTTACCCGACGCCTTAAGACTGAAAAGCTACAGAGCCGCATGTTGCTACAGGTACATGATGAACTGGTGTTCGAGGTGCCGCATGATGAACAACAAACCATGATCGACCTGGTCCGCGAAGAGATGGAGAATGCAGTCGATATAACAGTACCGCTACTGGTCGAAGTCGGCTACGGTGCCAACTGGAGAGAAGCACATTGACCCGGTCAGCCAACGCCATGCCGGTCGTCATCCTGATCACTGTTTTGACACTATCGG
>CBDUUF010000067.1:0-7180 GCA_965370375.1 uncultured Desulfuromonadaceae bacterium | reverse complement strand
AATTTGCCATAATAGTCAACAATTTGAATGGTTTCGGTGGAAATATTCTTCCATGCAGATTTCTTCAGTCTGCCGCAGTGCAGCAAATGCTTCTCGGAAATTTTGACCAAAAGTAAATACGCCGTGTCCAAAAACAATTACTTTGCCGGATTTGCTGATTACCGGACTGACTTTTTCTGCTAAACCTCCGGCTCCTATCTCTCCAGAGACAATAGGAATACCCCGACATGAACGGATCTCCGTGCAGTTTCGCCAGCAGTCTTGATGCGAACAACTGGTGTTGTCACACAGCATACTCATAATAACAGAGAACCTGGGATGCCCGTGCAAGATCACTCCGTCACCGGTCTGCTCGTAAATAAGACGATGGGCCAGAAGTTCACTGGAAGCGGTGATGCCGCATGTTGATGAGTTGTCCAGAGGTACTGGATCGATACACCCCTCAAGGGCGTCCAGGCTGGCGCCGGTTTGAGAAATAAAGATAGTATCGCCGTATTTACAACTGAGGTTGCCAAAAGAAGAGTCGACCAATCTGGCCGCTACAGTCATCCTGCCGGCTTTTACCATTTCACTCTGAATAATTGTCGGGTCGGTTAACAAGCCAGCACGCAAAGGCGATTTCGTGTCAGTTTGTGGTTTGAGCCAATACTTCTTGAAAAATTTAAAGTCGTCTTTTTCTTTTTCAGTTAAGTAGCCTTCGTGTTGCAGGTCAAGCAGATATTTGACAAAAACAGCGTGAAACAGGGATGAGGCATTGATGTAAGCCTGTTCCAGAGTAACCGCGCCGGCAGCTATAATTCCGAGGTTCTCAATCATTACACCTTTACGTTTTCCGAGCAGGTCAACAAGAATCGGTACTGGGTCAGCCGTTAGGTCAGCCTGACGGATAAACGGAATATCATGTAGAAAAGTTTTGGTTTCGGTGTCAGTCGGGACAATACAGTTTTCGGATTGGGTCTTGTTTATGACGTGATTGTAAAAAGAGAGTGACGGTTCGAACAGGGTGAGTGCCGGAATGCCGAGTTGTTTGATGATGGGCCGACAAATATTACACAAATCATCCGGGCCGACGGCGTAAACAGTGTCATCTTGCATGAGCATCGCGACCCGTCCCGGTTTGGCACTGCCATCATGTACAAGTTTTGTTTGATAGAATCGAAGCATATCGTTCATATCACCGGCCTTTGGCTGCAGTGTCGGTCGGGCCGTTTTCTGCAAGACCACGAATCTTATAATACTTCTGCAGCTCAGCTTCAAAGCCATTTCTGTTCAGCGCTGGCGTATTTAAAACGTCGCCGGCCGATCCTGGTAGATTGAAAAATCGTTCCGGTAACATGTCGTCCCGAGCTGAAAATCCGTTGCCACGATTTATATCAATTTCGGTTTTAACAATCAGCTCACCGGTTTGCTGCAAACCAGCTGACGAATAGGTGACACCAGTCACGGCAGACAATGCAGCGGCATACTCTTCAAGCGATGTGGCGTAAAAAGCGTTCTGACACACTAGCATTGAATCGCTGGCGGCGCGGGCATCTTCAGCGTTTTTAATCAGGCGAGCTTTACCTGAAAAAGTGAAACGATCGACTGCTACAGGTTTGCGCAAGATCTCGCACGACTCCATATTGGCTCTTGCCTGGGTGCCGCCGAGCGTACCGGTGCAAAACGCTAGCGCCATTCCGGTCGCCCCGCGCGGATCGAAAGCGGGGAGTTCAAGTGATTTTACCGTCATTGAAACTTCCGGTTGTCCGAGCGCTTCGGCCAGACGTCTGGAACCTTGAGCCAGTAATGAATCGGAGTCGTTCGCACGGCAGGTCCGGCTCAATATGCCCATAAGTTCATCAGCCTTTGGGAATTCTCCAGTGATTTCAGCTTTGGTTGCAATAGTAGCAGCGGCAGAGATCGGGTCGACTCCGAATTCTCTGCAAGCCTTATTGGCCATGACAATAGCATGTAGATCGCTAATGCCGAGCAGGGCACCGAAATGACAAAGTGGAGAGTACTCCGGCATGCGTCCGTAACGAGGGGTTGTTTTTTTACAGGCTATCGGACAGTCGTGACAAGTGTCATGTTCCGGTGCCAGAGCCTTTCGTATAGCCGGTCCAGACAGTTTGGCGGCTGCGTTGAAATATGTTTCTGTGAAATTTCTGGTCGGGAGCATCCGGCGTAGGTTGGTCAGGTCGACAAAGGTCGGTGTGCCGTATTCATGTAGTCCGAGTTGCCCGAGTAAGGCGGGTGAGGCGCGAAATAGACGCAGGATGTCTTGTTGTGCCAGCTGTAGTTTTTGTGGATCAGCAATAGATGTTTGATGATCGCCTTCTACGACGATGGCTTTCAGCTGTTTGCTCCCCATGATGGCACCCAGTCCGCCGCGACCAGAATTGTCGCCGTCACTGAATACAATATTTGCGTATAGTACGCAGTTCTCGCCGGCCGGACCGACAGCGGCAGCACCCCGTTGCCGGAAAGCTGAAATTGTTTCAGAGGTTGTTTTGCCCCATAAATTTTCGGCATCTATAAACTCAACCCCTGACGGATGAATTCGCACTGCCATCGGCTTGGCACTTTTACCTGTGATGAACAAACCATCGAACCCGGAGGCTTTGAGCTCATGCGCGAACGAACCGCCGGCGGTTGTATCAAAAATAGTCCCGGTTAACGGTGACCGTGAGAGGATGCAGATACGCTCGGTTGCGGGCGTCTTTGTGCCAGAGAGGGGGCCGGTTGTGAAAATCAGCGGAATATCCGGGTCAAACGGGTCGAGCCGCGCGTAGTCCTGGAACAGGCTGACAGCAAGACCGCGACCACCTATGTCGGTTTGCAGTTGGTTGTCTGAAATTGTTTTAGTGTGAAAGGACTGATCGCTCAGGTCGATAAAGAGTATGCGGCCATGCCAGCCGTACATAAATTTACCGGCTCTCTTGAGATCTGTTGTCAGCAACGAGGTGTGGCAGAGTGAATCTGGCCATGAGTGGCTCGATGGTGCTCAGGTAAGCAGTTTTGTTCAGTGCCGAGACCGGCTTGGCAGAGCGGGTTTTAACCCTGTTCGGGTTCACCGGTTTGCCATTTTTATACATCCGGAAGCAAAGATGCGGCCCAGTTGCGAGGCCGGTACTGCCGACATAACCGATTATCTCGCCCTGATAGACCTTCTTGCCTTTTTTCATGCCTTTGGCGAACTTGTTCATGTGCAGATAGAGCGTCTGGTAGGTAGAGTTGTGCCGCAGTTTAATATGTCGTCCGTTATATTTATTTTTACTGATCTTGATAATTGTAGCATCGCCAACAGCTTTGATCGGAGTGCCGTATGGCGCAGCATAATCGATCGCCGGATGTGACTTCCAGGTCTTGGTGACCGGGTGGAGACGGCGCATGCTGAATCCGGATGAAATGTGCGAAAAGGAGAGGGGGGCCTTGAGGAACAGTTTACGTACGTTCGCCCCATTTTCATCGTAGTAGGATTCAGGCCGCTCACCATCCTGAAACAGGAAAGCCCGGTAGGTCTCGGCCTGATTGGTAAATTCAGCAGCGAGAATTTGCCCATAACCGGCCGGTTTCCCGTCGCGACTGCGCTTTTCAACCAACGCCTGAAAATGGTCGCCGCTACGGATGTCGAGAATGAAATCGATATCCCAGGCAAAAATCCCGGCCAGATTCATCGCCAGTTCCGGCTCTTCGCCGATCTCGGTGATGGCCTCAAACAGGCTGCTGGAGATGACCCCTTTGACCATCTCAATCTCGATATCGTATTCAATTAATTTTTTGTTGACAGTGAAACCATCCGGCCCACAAGTAATAATCAGCTGCTTTTCAGGGTTGATGTCGTATTCGAAACGCTCGATAATGCCATCGGCTAAAGTGATACGGTACGGTTGCCCCGTAGTGATTCGGGACAGAGGGAAAATCTTCTTGCATTGCTTGTTCAGAGTGTAAATATTTTGTGGTGTCAGATAAGCACCGAGTAAGCCGGTCAGCGTGTCACCGCTTTTGATGTTGCCGATGATGTGTTCCCGGTTAACATCGATCGGCTGTGGCTCCGGCGCAACCGTGTGTGCTTCGGTCGAAGGGGTCAAACCATGAAAAACGATACCGAGAGCAATGATCGTGACAGCAATACCAGAAACGTAGTACAAAACAGATAGCGCGGATCGTGACTTTTTTCTGATCGGGCTCTGGTTTGGCGGTTTGAGGTCGTAATCCATTCGTATATTTCCCATGAAATTATATTAAATTATAGGTCAATTAAGCTTAATTCGCGCTACAATATCATAAGATATTGTAATTTGTCTACACGTTACTCATGATTTTTTTAATACTAAACACTATGCCCCCGGAATTCATCCCCGGCGACGGCGGACGTATTCGATAGCACAAAGGACAACTAATGGTCAACAGGGATCGAATCACAACTGAATTCATGCGTCAGGCCGCGATCAGCAGCCCATCATTTAAAGAGGGGGCGATGGCGCAATATCTTGAAGATCGATTCAGTCAGCTCGGTGCAGAGATTGAGTATGATCAGGCTGATAAGGCGACCGGCGGTGAAGTTGGCAATATGATCGCCAGGTTTGCTGGCAAGAAGCCTGGTGAACCGTTGATGCTTTCAGTGCATATGGATACCGTAGAGCCGTGTGCCAATGTAGAGCCGGTTTTGCAGGATGGAATCATTTCGACTGCTGGTGAGACCATCCTTGGCGCAGATGACAAGGCCGGGATTGCCGAGGTTATCGAAGCGCTTGAGGTGGTGCGTGAGACGGGAGTTGACCACGTTCCACTTGAGGTTGTGGTGACGATAGCTGAAGAGGTCGGTCTGGTCGGCGCCAAACACCTGGATTTTTCCATGATTAAATCACGTCGCGGACTTGCATTTGACACGCCTGGCGTTGATTTTATGGTCAGGCAAGCTCCGGGCGCCAACCGGATGCAGATAGAAATAACCGGTCTGGCTGCGCATGCCGGGGTGGTGCCGGAGAACGGTTTGTCAGCGATCCAGGTTGCGGCCAGAGCGATCGGCCTGATGCAGTTGGGGCGGATCGATGAGGAGACAACGGCCAATATCGGCACGATCGACGGCGGGGTGGCTACCAATATTATTCCGGAGACGGTTCGTCTGAAGGGGGAGGCGCGTAGCCATGACCCTGATAAGCTACAGGCGCAGACCGAACATATGCTCGCCTGCTTTGAGCAGGCCGCTGATGAGTTAGCGACTACAATTGGCAACAAAATTGTCCGGGCCAAGGTTGATGTATTGGTCAAACCGGATTTTCCTTCAATGCATGTACCGGAAAACGCTTCGATTTGTCAACTGGCTCGCCAGGCCACTGCAGCGCTCGGGCGTGAAATGCAGGATCGCCTTGGTGGTGGTGGCAGCGATGCCAATATTTTCAATGAACATAATATTGAAATGGTGATCATTGGAACCGGGATGCAGGACGTTCACTCAACCAACGAATCTGTAGCGGTTGACGATATGGTTCAAGTTGCAGAATTTATTGTTGAGATTATAAAGCAAGCATAAATAAGTATAAAGTATGTCATATATAGACAAAAAGCATCTACATAAGTATGGCTATTGTTAATATAGTAATATTATCATCAACTATATACACATATATTAAACTTAGTATTGTTATGCTTGGGTTAGGTTGTTGTCGATCATGTCAGCTGCTTAGCGAATTAATCAACAAAATAGTGCAGATGCCTGATACTGCCAAATAACTGAGCTTGATGCCTGAAATGATCTCAGTATGACACCGACTAAAAGCCTCGTTGCGTCCGGATTCCCGGTCGACCACTCGCTACCACAATTAGTGACCACTCTGTCTGAACAGAGTGTTGTTATCCTGCAGGCACCACCAGGTGCCGGTAAAACGACACGTGTGCCGCCAGCTTTGCTTGATCATCCAGCCCTTGCCGGGCAATCCATTCTAATGCTTGAACCACGGCGTCTGGCAGCCGTCAATGCGGCCAGTTACATGGCCCGGCAGATGGGCGAAGAGGTGGGGCAGACCGTTGGCTACACCATTCGTTATGAACGCCGGGTTTCGGCCGCAACCCGTATCGAAGTGGTGACCGAAGGCGTGCTGACCAGGCGTCTGCAGTCTGACCCTGAACTGAATGGTGTCGGGCTGATTATCTTTGATGAATTCCATGAGCGTAATCTGCACAGCGATCTTGCCCTGGCTCTTTGCCGTGACGCCCAGTTGGGACTTCGCCCTGAGCTGAAACTACTTATTATGTCAGCCACCCTTGATACCGACACGCTGTCCCGTCGGCTTGGCAATGCACCGGTAATCAGTAGTGTCGGACGGATGTACCCGGTTGAGACGACATATCTGGCGCATGATGCAACGCCCCGGGAGATCTTGCCGGTAGTCGCTACGACAGTTGGTCTGGCGTTACGTGAGACCGAAGGTGATGTCTTGGTTTTTCTGTCGGGCGCTTACGAGATCAGGCGGACGGTTGACTCATTGCAGAAGATACACCCGACGCTTGATATCTGCCCGCTTTTTGGTGGTTTGTCGTTAGCCGAGCAGCGTCGAGCGATCGAGCCAGGCCGAAGGCGCAAGGTGGTGGTCGCGACCAATGTCGCCGAGACCAGCCTGACCATCGAAGGTGTGCGGACAGTGGTCGACTGTGGCCTTGAAAAGCGGCCGAGATTTGACGCTGCCCGCGGCCTGACCATGCTTGAAACCGTCCGTATCTCGCAAGCGAGCGCCAAACAGCGTGAAGGGCGGGCCGGTCGGCTCGGCCCGGGACGCTGCTATCGGTTGTGGAGTGAAGGAGTGCAAGGGAGCTTGTTGCCACAGGCATCACCCGAGATTACCCAGGCCGACCTGGCGCCACTCGCGCTCGATCTGGCGCATTGGGGCGTCGCCGATGTCGCCAGTCTGGTCTGGATTGATCCACCGCCTGCCGGTCATCTATCGGCCGCTCGGCGCCTGCTGCGTCAGCTTGGGGCAATAGATGCCAATAATAATCTGACCGCTGTTGGTGAACAGATGTCCGGTATTCCAGCGCATCCGCGACTCGGGCGGCTGTTGGTGCAGGCACAGAATGATGGCTGCCCGGAACTCGGGGCTGATTTGACTGCACTGCTTGGTGAAGGGCTTGCGGGTGGAAAGATAGCTGATTTGCTCGATAGCCTGCAACCCGTTCATTTCGGGCATATCGAGGTCCATGG
>CBDUUF010000066.1:0-7263 GCA_965370375.1 uncultured Desulfuromonadaceae bacterium | reverse complement strand
CCGGTGTATTCAAGCAGATAACCAAAAATGATCGGGCAGAAGAAACCACCGAGGCCACCGAGCACGCCGACCATGCCGCCGACTACCCCGACCTCTTCCGGGAAATAATCCGGAATCAGCTTATAGACCGCCGCCTTGCCGATCCCCCAGATACTGCCGAGCAGGATAATAAAGACGGCAAAAATCCAAACATTCGCCTGGAAAAATATCCGGGTTACACCCTTGGCCAGCAGCTCCTTTTTCTTGACCGTCTGGCCAACCTCGACCACCGGTTCCTGCCAGGTCTGCTTGCCCGGCAGGATCAACATCTGGTCATCGAAGTCCTCCAACGGTTCGGGCTTGATCTTGTAACTGTAGGACTTGGCATCAACGACCACGGTATTGTTGGTAACCTCAGTAACGACTCCGGGCCGCTTCGCCATGATTCCCCGCCCCGGTGAGTAGACATCCATCCGCGGGATAATAACCAGGAAGCTGATCGCAACCGAAGCACCGAGCACCCAATACATGACAGAGCGTCCACCAAACTTGTCGGACATCCAGCCGCCCAGAGCCCGGATTACCCCGGACGGGAGGCTGAACATCGAAGCAAAAATCCCGGCGGTGACCAGCGGTAGATAATAGACATTGACGAAATATGGAACCAGCCATTGCGAAAAGGCGACGAAGCAACCGAAGACCAGGAAGTAGTAGAGGCCGAAGCGCCAGACCCGAACATTTTTCAGCGGCTTCAGCATTTCGGTGAACGATTTGCCTGAAGAAGCCGGCTTGCGGTTCTCGGAGAAGATAAAAAAGATCACACCCATGATGACCAGCATGGCGGCGTAGTAGACCGGCAGCTCGCGCCAGCCTTCAATGTTGGCACCATTGTCAGTCAAACGATTAAGTATGGTCGGTGCAAACATGGTGGTCAAGGCCGCCCCGGCATTACCGGCCCCGAAAATTCCCAGAGCAGTTCCTTGGCGTTCGCGCGGGTACCAGACCGACGAAAAAGCGATGCCGATCGAAAAGCTGACCCCGACCAGGCCGAAGCCAAAGCTGCAGAGCGCAAAGGTCATGAAACTGTCGGCAAAGGACAACAGGTACATCGGAATGGCGCAGACTAACAGCAAGGTGCCATAGATCGGCTTGCCGCCAAACTTGTCAGTGAGCATTCCGGCAGGCAGACGAAATAGCGAGCCGGTCAAAATCGGGATACCCATCAGCCAGCCGATTTCGATCGGACCCCAGTCAAACACCTGATTATCAGCCAGAAATGTCACCAGAACGCCATTAAACATCCAGACGGCAAAACAGACTGTAAAGGCCAGCGTGTTCAGAAACAGAACTTTATGTGATTTTGCGGTTGCGACTTCTAACATCAAGCCTCCTCATAGCAGCAGGACAATAAGAACAGAATCAAATCAATCGGTTCGACGTTGCCGGTACCAGATCACAACCTGATAAGGCCGCGCCAGATAGGTCAACGGTACACTGACGACATGAACCAGACGTGAAAACGGGAACAACGCCAGAATCAAAAATGCGTTGAATGCGTGCAGTTTGACCACAAACGGCAGCGCGGCCAGATAATGCAGCTGCGGATCAAGTTTAACCAGTGACCAGAGCCAGGGCGTTGCTGTGTGCAGATACCAGACCGACCCCCAGCGCAAGGTGAAAGCGATGTAAACACCAGTCGCAACTTGCAAAAACAGTGTCGCCAGAACCAGCCAGTCGATCACCGTAGTGACCGCGGCAACCCGGGCATTGGTTATCCGCCGGAAGATCAGCAGGGTGACCGCAATCAGGGTGCTTATGCCGAGCGCCAACCCGGTCACTTCAAGCATGTAGAGACGCAGCGGTCTGCCGAGCAGCGCCGCCCAACCAGAGGGGACGAGAAAAGCCAGGAAATGTGCCAACAGAATAATGAGAATAGCGTAGTGCCAGGGGATCGAACCCCAGAACAGCACCCGGCTTTCGAGAAACTGCGACGATTGTGATGACCAGGAGTAACGGTCGACAAAATACCGGTAGATGCCGACGCCGATCATAAGAGCCACTGCCACGTAAGGAAATACGCCAAACAGAATCATATCGGTCATGATAAACACTCCTCGGTTGACACGGTTTCACTCAAAAAACTCTGCAGGGCATTGAGCAACGCCACGTAAGGATGACCTTCACTCTCAATCCCCAGGGTGATTTTCTCCAGAGCCGGTAACAGCCCGTCCAGAATAATCTCCTGACGACACGCCTGATCACTGATCGAACCGATAAAGCGCAACACTTCAGTCAGGTGATCTGGCAACTCATTGCCGGCGACGAACCCATACTGTTTATAAAGTTCCTGCAGTTTGATCATGAACATGGTGCGTTGCTGACTCTCGCCACAAAGCTGGTAGCCGACATACGGATGGCAGAGCGACTGCAAATCAAAGGTACCGGTGAAGGCCTCTTCAATCCGGTTGATATCATTGGCCTCAAGGAAGCTGGTGAAGCTAGCCATGGCGGCTGAAGCCTCGGCATTGATCTCCTGCAGCTGCGCCGAACAGGCAACAGCCTGCGCCACGACACTCTGCTCCGGGTAACTGAGCAGGGTCGAAAATTGCCGACAGACTGCCTGATGTTGTTGTAATTCAATCATAATCGTCACTCTTTCCAAGTAGCAATTGGCGCCTATTATCACCCAATGGCTAAGTAAAAATTTCGATAGACAAGGCGGCGGGGTTTTTCAGGGGCGAAGACATACACCAGGTATGTCGAGCCTCTGAAAAACCGCAACAGCACAGTAAATCGGACTTTTTACGACGCCATTTACCAACGACGTTTCGGTGGTGTTCGGCTACCGAAACCCATCTCCTGCTTATGTTGCTCAGGATCCATCCCGGCTTCGATTGCCTGCTCGCGCAACATCGGCGGTATGACAATCCGCTCCTTGAGCCTGGTCAATGCGGTCATGCGGTAGATAGCATCGGTAGTCTCAACACTCACCCCGGCAATGCTACAGGCCTTGTCGACTTCTTCAGTCGTGAGATCGCCGACACTCTGATTCCGGCGCTGAATTCGCACTGCGATCAGTTTACGATAGACCGCCTTGACCTCTTCTTCATTGCCGCCGGCAAACAGACTGGCCAGATACTGCATCGGCAACCGGGCTTTCTCCAGGGTAGTGAAGAACTCATCGGCCTGTTTCTGCACCCCCTGGTTCTCCATCGAGAGGACCGGCAACAACGGCGGCACGTAGAAGAGCATCGGCAAGGTACGGAATTCCGGATGCAGCGGCAGGGCGATGCCCCACTCCTTGACAAACTTGTAAACCGGTGAGTTCTGCGCGGCAGTAAGCACCTGATCCGGCACACCTGATTTTTTGGCGTCCGCGATAACCTTGGGATCAAATGGATCGAGAATAATCTCCCGCTGAGCCGCAGCCAACTCGCCATCTTCGTGCTTGGCAACCGATTCAATCCGGTCGGCATCGTAGAGTAGCACACCGAGGTAACGGATCCGGCCGACACAGGAATGGAAACAGGCCGGTGCTTCCCCGGCCTCCTGGCGCGGATAACAGAGGATACATTTTTCTGATTTACCACTGGTCCAGCCGTAGTAGGTCTTCTTGTACGGGCAGGCCGAAACACACATTCGCCAGCCGCGACACTTGTCCTGACTGATCAGCACGATACCGTCTTCGCCCCGCTTGTAAATAGCGCCGGAGGGACAGCTGGCAACGCAAGCCGCATTCAGACAGTGGTTGCAGATTCGCGGCACATGAAAGAAGACCATCTTCTCGATGGCAAAGAGCTGCTGTTGTTCTTCCTCAGTCAATTTAACCACGCCGGGATCGTTGGCGGCGTAGATGTTGGAACCGGAGAGATCATCATCCCAGTTAGGGCCGGCTTCAATCTTCATCGGCTTGCCGGTGACCATCGAGACCGGCCGGGCCGTCGGCTGGTCTTTCCCGGCCGGGGCGCTGGTTAATTCGTCATAGCGGAAAGTGAATGGCTCATAGTAGTCGTCCATGGTCGGCAGGTTCGGATTATGAAAAATCTTTCCCAGAGTGCTGCCCCGGCCACCGCCCTTCAATTGCAGTGTATCGCCCTGCTTCTCCCAACCACCTTTGTATTGTTCCTGATCTTCCCACTTGGTCGGGTAGCCGGTGCCCGGCTTGGTCTCGACATTATTCCACCACATGTATTCGGCACCTTTGCGGTCGGTCCAGAGATTCTTGCAGGCGATACTGCAAGTATGGCAACCGATACATTTATCAAGGTGGAAAACTGATGAGACCTGTGCGCGTATATTCATTGTCATAGCTCCTTTACCAGTTCGGCTCCCCTTTAAGTTTACGCACCATGATATAGGTGTCCCGGTTCGCCCCGGTCGGACCCCAGTAGTTCCAGGCGTAGGTAAACTGGCCATAACCACCGAGCATCAGGTTCGGCTTGAGTCGAATCCGATTCAGGCTGTTATGCCCACCGGCCCGCTTATTGCCACGCAATGGTGACTTCGGTACGCCGATCGTCCGCTCCGGTGAGTGATAGAGGAACGAAATACCGCGCGGCAGGCGCGAACTGACGATCGCCCTGGTCACCACAACACCATGATCATTGTAGATTTCGACCCAGTCATTATCGACCACGCCGATCTCTTCGGCATCCTGCACGTTGAGCCAGAACGGATGACAACCACGCGACAGGGTCAGCATGCGATGATTATCGCCGTAGGTACTGTGTATGCCCCACTTGCCGTGCGGCGTCAGATAGTTGAGCATGATGCTATTCTCATCTTTTTCCGTTACCAGAAAATCCTGCAGAGTGCTGTGGTCCGGCTTCGGCTTATAGGTCGGCAGATGTTCACCGGCGGCGATATAGCCCTGATGGTCCATATAGAAATGCTGACGGCCGGTCAGGGTGCGCCATGGCACCAACTTTTCCACATTGAGACAGTAGGCCGAATAGGCGCGACCATCAGTAACCAAGCCGCTCCATATCGGGCTGTTGAGCAGGCGACGCGGCTGCCGATCGAGATCAGCAAACGTAGTCCGCACATCGCGGCTGCCTTCGGCCAGATCGGTCAGCGGTAAGCCGACCTTCTTCTCTTCAGCTTCAAAAGCACGGAAGGCGACTTCGCCGTTGGTTTCCGGAGCCAGATGCAGGATAACGTTGGCCGCTTGCGAAGCGATCTCCAGTGAGGGGTACTCCTCGCCGCCCCATTTCTGGGTCGGGGCCATTTCCTTCAATTCATCATAAAGATCAGCGACCGGGAAACTGAGCCCGTGCGCGCCGAGACCGTTTTTGGGAACCTCAGGTCCGAAAGAGATAAACTTTTTATAAAGATTGACGTAATCGCGTTCAACCACCACCAGACCGGGCATGGTCTTGCCGGGGATCGGCTCACATTCACCATTAATCCAGTCCTTGATTTCGGGCTGGGCCATCTCAGCCGGGGTGTCATGCTGCAACGGCACCGAGACGATTTCACGTACCGGTTCCGGCAGATGAGTTTCAGCCATCTCGCTGACTTTTTTGGCCAGCCCTTTGAAGATATCCCAGTCACTCTTCGACTCCCAGCAAGGGGGCACAGCCGCCTGCAACGGATGGATGAAAGAGTGCATGTCGGTGGTATTGAGATCGTCCTTTTCATACCAGGTGGCGGTCGGCAAGACGATATCTGAGTAGAGCGCTGAGGTGTCCATGCGGAAGTTGATATCAACCACCAGATCGAGTTTGCCCTGCGGCGCCTCTTTGTGCCACTTGACATCCTTGACGAACTCTTCTGCCGTCTCGGGTGCGATGGTGTTAGTGTGCGTGCCGAGGTAATGCTTGAGGAAGTACTCATGTCCCTTGGCGCTCGACATCAGGGCGTTGCCGCGCCAGATGATCCACATCCGTGGCCAGTTTTCCGGCGCATCGGGATCTTCAACGGCAAACTTCATCTTCTTCTCGGCCAGCTGCTTCACTGTCCAGTCGACAATCTCTTGATTGCTTTGTGCACCGGAAGCTTCAGCCTGTTTGACCACATCGATCGGACTTTGATCAAACTGCGGGAAGAAGGGGAGCCAGCCGTTTCGCACTGCACGAACCTGATGATCCATGGTGTGCCCGGCGGTGATATGACTATCCTCGGATACCGGGTTGATTCTGGCCTCGTCAGAGGTGCGTTCATAGCGCCACTGATCGGTATGGACGTAATGGTAGGATGGGGCATTCATAAAGCGAGGTGGTTTGGACCAGTCAAGGGCCCCCATAATCGACGCCCACGGTGCGGCCGGGGCGAGCTTTTCCTGGCCAACGTAGTGATTGAGACCGCCACCGTTCTTGCCGACACACCCGCAGAGCATCAGGGCGGAGATCCCGGCCCGATAGATCAGGTTGGCGTGATACCAGTGATTAACTCCGGCGCCGATGATGATCGAACACTTGCCTTCGGTCTTCTCGGCCGTCGAAGCCCATTCCCGAGCAAACTGAATGACATTGGCGCGGTCGATACCGGTATGCTTTTCCTGCCAGGCCGGGGTATAGACACTCTCTTCAGCATCATAGTTTTGCGGATAATCACCTGCCAGTCCGCGGTCGACACCGAACTGGGCCATCAACAGGTCAAATATAGTGGTGACCGGGAGCTTGCCTTTGGCGGTATCCAGGTAGCGCACCGGCACGCCGCGTTGCACCAAATTGCCATCGGCAAAGTCATCAAAAGCTACCTGTAGTACATCTTTGTTGCCATCGAGCAGGGAAAGTCCTATGGCGATATCGGAGCCGTCCTGTCCATCCTTCATCTGCAGGTTCCACTCGCCTTTTTTATCCTGCCAGCGGAACCCGAGAGTCCCGAGCGGCATACGCGGTTCCTGACTGGCTTCATCCCAGACCAGGTATTTAAATCCGCTATTTTCTTCTTTACTGTAACGCTTCAGATCGGCAGCTTTAGCCATCCGACCAGCCTTATAAACACCGTCTTTTTCCTGCAATTCAATCAGGAACGGGGTGTCGGTGTAGCGTTTCAGGTAATCCATAAAGTAAGGCGTTTTAGCCTTATGATGAAATTCACTGAGGATGACATGGTTGACCGCCATCCAGAAAGCACCGTCCTGTCCAGCATGGGTCGGCAACCACCAGTCGGCATGTTTTGCGGTGATATTAAAATCAGGTGAGAGCACCGTCACCTTGGTGCCGTTATGCCGCGCCTCGGTCAGGAAGTGGGCATCCGGCGTCCGGGTCATATCCGGGTTGGAGCCCATGACGGCGATATATTTACTGTTGTACCAATCGGCACTTTCGGCGACATCGG
>CBDUUF010000065.1:0-7400 GCA_965370375.1 uncultured Desulfuromonadaceae bacterium | reverse complement strand
TTGCCAGGCGGCTTCGCAGCCGGCCAGTCCGCCGCCGATTATGGTTATGTGGTTTGTTTCGTTCATTGGTTGATTAGTTTACACGAGTTATAGGTTGAAGTGAGCTATATCTGTCTTTGTTTTTCGTTCGAGATTGCTTTTGCGAAGGGCAGCGAAGTTCATAAACTAAAAGTCAAATCCCCCTCAATCCCCCTTTAATAAAGTGGGAAGTATATTTTTGTTCCCCACTTTGCAAAAGGGGGGCTAGGGGGGATTTGTTTGTATCTATCGATATATCAGGGAAATCCAAAACTTTTTTCAGACTAAAAAGGCCGGGCAATCTGCCCGGCCTGATAATTACTTCTCATCTTCAGCGGCCTCGGCCGCTTCAGGCATCGGCTCCTCAAACCCGCACTCCTTGATCGGGCAGACCCGCATCGTCCCCTTGCGTTTGGTGGTCTTTTTTGTGGTCAGCGGATGCTTGCACTCCGGACAAGGCTGCTCAACCGGCGGATTCCACAGGGCGTATTTGCATTTCGGATAACGGTTGCAGGAGTAGAAGATCTTGCCGTAGCGGCTTTTCTTCTCCTGGATGTCGCCTTCTTTGCACTCCGGGCAGACCACACCGGTCGACTTCGGTTTTTCCAGCGGCTGGATGTTTTTACATTCTGGATAGGCGGAGCAGGCGTAAAACTTACCGTAACGGCCATCCTTGATCAGCATCGGTGCGCCGCACTTGTCGCATTTTTCGTCGGAGATGACCGGTTCTTCCGGTTGATTATCGCCGCTCAACGGGGCGGTGTGTCGGCAGTCAGGGAAACCGGAACAGGCGATGAATTTGCCGCGTTTGCCGAGCTTGATTACCAGCTTCTTGCCGCACTCCGGGCAATCCTGATCGATCGCTTCGGTGGTCAGGTCGCCTTTGGAGACTTCCTTCTCTTTTTGCAGCAGCAGCTCGTGGAACGGTTTCCAGAAACCGGCCAGCAGCGGTCGCCACTGTGCTTCGCCGCGGGAGATGGCGTCGAGATTCTCTTCCATTTTGGCGGTGAAGTCGTAGTCAACATACTGTGCGAAATGCGTGGTCAACAGGTCGCTGACAACCATGCCGACATCTTCCGGAAAGAACGCGCGCTTTTCCAGCCGTGCGTACTTGCGGGTGACCAGAGTGTTCATGATTGAGGCGTAGGTCGACGGGCGGCCAATGCCGTACTCTTCGAGAATTTTGACCAGACTCGCCTCGGTGAAGCGGGCCGGCGGTTGGGTGAAATGTTGTTCCGGCAGCAACTCTTTGCATTCGACCTTTTCATCTTTTTTCAGGTCGGGCAGGAGACCCTCATCATTCTCTTTGTCGCCGCCGTTATCGGTCCCTTCAATATAGACCTTCATGAAGCCCGGGAATTTGATGACCTGACCGGAGGCTCGGAAGATAAAGTCTCCAGCGGCGGCAATATCGACCGAGGTGGCGTCGAGAATGGCCGAGGCCATCTGCGAGGCGATAGTTCTGGTCCAGATCAGGTTGTAGAGTTTGTACTGATCAGAGCTCAACGACTCTTCGATTTCATTCGGGATGTTGCCGATGCTGGTCGGCCGGATCGCTTCGTGGGCTTCCTGGGCGTTCTTGGCTTTGCTCTTGAAAACCCGCGGTTTTGCCATAGCGTACTCTTTGCCATAGCGCGCGGTCACTACTTCACGTGCCTCATCGGTGGCGACCGTCGACAGGGCGACCGAGACGGTACGCATATAATTAAACAGGCCGACGGCGCCAGCACCAATGTCGAACCCTTCATACAGCTTCTGGGCGACACTCATGGTTTTGCGGGCAGAGAAACCGAGCTTGCGGTTCGCTTCCTGTTGCAGGGTGCTGGTGGTGAATGGTGCGGCCGGATTGCGTTTTTTCTGCTTCTTGACTACTTCGCTGATCGTCAGGGCAGCGTCTTTAAGTGCATTGACAATGTCATCGGCGGCCGCTTGATTGCCGATATCGAGCTTGCCGATTTTTTTGCCGTCTTGGGTATGCAGTCGGGCTTTGAACTCTTCACCCTGGGCGCTGAGCATATCGGCGCCGATGGTCCAGTATTCGTCGGACTTAAAGGCCGTGATCGCTTTTTCCCGTTCACAGATCAGACGCAGAGCGACTGACTGGACGCGGCCGGCCGACAGACCGTAACGGATTTTTTTCCAGAGAAATGGCGAGAGGTTAAACCCGACCAGATAGTCGAGGATAGAGCGGGCCTGCTGGGCGTCAACCATTTCTTTGGAAATTGCCCGCGGGTTGGCCATCGCTTCTTTTATAGCACCAGCGGTGATTTCATGAAAAACCACCCGGATGACCTTCGGCTTGTCACCTTTTTCATCGATCTTCAGTGCTTCAAGCAGATGCCAGGCAATCGCCTCCCCTTCGCGGTCGGGGTCAGTTGCGAGAATTAATTCATCGCAGTTGGCGATTTCTTTTTTCAGAGCAGTCAGGTGTTTTTGACTGTCCGGGAGATTTTTATAAAGGGGTTCAAAATCATTTTCAATATCGACTGAGCCCTGTTTGCTCGGTAGCGCGCGCACATGGCCGTAAGATGCTTTGACCTTGTAGCCCTTGCCGAGAAACTTCTCGATAGTTTTTGATTTGGCGGGTGATTCAACAATAACGAGTGATTTAGCCATTATTTCCGTGCTCTGTTTAAATGGGCTCGGTAATTCGAGCACATTAGATTGTTTATAAATGTAATACGCAAAAGGGCCGCGGTGTTTGCCGCAGCCCGATAATCATCAGTTGAACAGTCTGTCCCAGTCGTTGCCAAGCAGGCAGTCGACTTCTCGCCGCCAGTCTTCGTTTGATCGGGCAAACAGGGAGAGCGCGGTCATGACCTTGATCTCCTTGAGCGAGATATCTTCCTCTTCCAGCTGGAAGGCCCGTTCAATGATCTCTTCCTGTGCCTCGTCGTCAAGAATGCCGAGATTACGCAGGCGAATCATAAAGCTGCGTGCTTCGTCCGAGAGCAGCCGGCGCTCTTCAGCAGTGAAGATTCGCTGGGCGTAGGCAGTCAGGGTTTTCGGTTGTATTGGCGCGTCTGAAACCGGCTCCAGGCCCTGCATCCAGCTGAAGGCCGCATCGATCTCTTCTTCGTCGAAGCCGACAGAGAGCAGCTCTTCGACCAGCTCAGTTTCGCTGATCAGGTTGCGCTCATTCAGGAAATAGCGCGCCAGTATTGTAACGATGGCCAACACCCGTTCTCGCAAGACAACTCCTGTTGTTCGGGTCACGGTGCGGTTGCCTGATGACTGCGGATATATCGCATACCAGGCATTTGAATAACCCCGCCCCGGATTTCAAGTTGCAGTAAAATAACGGAAAGCTCCATAGGTGTCAACCCACTTTTCCGGGCCAGATCATCGATGTGTAACGGATCGCTGTCCAGATGTTGAACGATGTCAAACTCGATTTCCGATAGTTTGAGGCTGACAATATTTTTCGGAGAGATTGTTCGCGCTGACTGCTGCGGCCAGAGAATCTCTGTAATATCACGGGTCTCAGTGACCAGATGTGCGCCATCCTTAAGCAGGCTGTTGACGCCATCACTGTTGCTGGCAGTCACCGCACCCGGTATAGCAAAAACTTCGCGGCCCTGTTCCAGTGCAAAATCGGCCGTAATCAGTGAGCCGCTCTTGCGAGCGGCCTCAACAATCAGCACACCTTTAGACAATCCGCTTATAATCCGGTTGCGGCCGGGGAAGTGTCCTGGCAGCGGCGGTGTGCCGGGCGGGTATTCAGAGATCACGGCGCCGGTTTCGGCGATCTGATGAAACAGCCGGTGATGCTCAGACGGATAGATGCGATCAATCCCACAACCGAGAACGGCGATGGTCAGGCCGCCTGCATCAAGCGCCGCCTGATGTGCCGCGCTATCTATGCCACGGGCCAGACCACTGACTATAACAATGCCGTTTTCGGCAATTTCAAAGCAAATGCGGGCAGTCAACTCGATACCAGAAGGTGAAGCCAGGCGTGATCCGACCACGGCCAGGGAGTCGATCGCTGGTAGTGTGCCGCGGACATAGAGCAGGGCGGGTGGATCGTGAATCGATTTCAGGTCAGCCGGGTAGTCGTCATCCCAATAGCTGATAATGTCGGTCTGTGTATCTTCGACCGCTTCGAGTGCGGTCAGAAAGGACGGGTCGTCTTCGGCCAGAATGCTGAGCGATTCAACCCGGCGTCTGCCGACAGTCTTTGGCCAGTTTTTAGTGCCGAGCCGCAAGGCTTCTTCGGGCGAACCGAAGCGGTCAATAAGTTGAAACAAACCCGACCGGCCCAACCCTTGTGTTATGTGTAAGCGCAACCAGGACTGTTCACGTTCTGATAGCATGCTTCTCCCCCTCTATATAAGAGACTGCACAAATAAAAGCAGGGGTTCGCTAATGCGAACCCCTGTTAAAAGCAGATTGCCAACCTAATCAGTTATTCGCCGATGGTTGAGATGCGATCACCGATAAAAGCATTGCTTACAACCTTGAGGATCAGGGCCGCCGAGACGTTCTCTCTGACATCGAGGATGACCGCTTCACCTACCAGGACATCGGGCAACTTCAGGTCGGCGATGCTGGTTTCAGAAGCTTTTCGTGGTCGGGAGATGTAGACCAGATTCCCCTTTTCCAGGCCTTCCTCGGCGCCGAGGTCGGTGTAGATGACATCAAACTGGCCGAGAGTCGACTGGCCACGCAGTGAGTCGACCAGATAACCGACCAGCAGCTTGTCCTGACGTTTCAGGGTGATCTCTTTATCTTGATACTGATAAGGATGCAGGTAGTTGCCGCGCATGATTTCGCGAACCTCGTTAACGATTACAGCGGAGGCTACCTCATCGTGAACCTCGGTGATGTCGAGGGCACCGTGTTCAACGATGCGATAACCTAGCAGATCACCGGTGACTGGATGTGTAACTTTATCGCCGAGACTGTAGACATAGTAGCGGGTACCGGGGATTGTGGCATCGAGATCTTTCATCTCGAGAAAGACGGTTTCGCCGGTGCCGATGATCAGGCGACTGTCAGTCGCATCGATGATCTGGCCATGGGCGCCGGACTCATCTTTGGCAATAATGCCGATGCCGCCGCCGGGAATCTTGATGGTGATTTCATCCTGCGGTTCGATAATAGGCTGTTCAACGGTGACTTCAGGTGTTTCGACCTGTTCGGTCATCTCGTCAGTAGCAGTCGGTTCGGTGCTGTCAGTCTCCGGCTCCGCCGTAATGATTTCGATCCGGCCATCATAAATGGCAAGTTTTTGTCCGGGATAGATAAAATGTGGATTCGGAACTTCCGGATTGTGTGACCAGAGATTCGGCCAGTAATAAGGGTCTTTGAGGAATCGGTTAGAAATGCCCCAGAGAGTGTCGCCTTTTTTGATCGTGTAAATCTGCGGATTCTCTTTTGCCGGTGCTGATAGTGGCAACATTAGTAAAATACAGACCAGCAGCAAAGTTTTACGCAACGTCATGAGTGCCCCCTGTGACTGAGTGAATCAACTTCATTCGTAAGCCTGTTCTGCCCTGCGGGCAGCGGCGCTTTTCGGATAACGCTCCTTGAGGAGCTGAATAGTTTCAATCGCTTGATCAGGCCGATTCAGTTGGTACTGAGCAGCAGCCATTTTCAGCAGTGCATCAGCTGCTTTGTTGCCTTGTGGAAAATCGATATACACCTGCTCAAATTCAATAACGGCCTGATCGTAATCTTCTTGGGCCAGATAGCACTCGGCCAACCAGTAGCGGGCGTTGCCGGCATAATCATTAGCCGGAAAGTGGAGCAGGAAGGTCGAGAAACCTTTGATCGATTTATGATAGTTGCCAGCGGCATAATCACCGAAAGCGGCCAGATAGGTCTCGGTCGGTGATTTCGTTGGCGTTGCCACCATCCCTGTAACAACGGCGGTGGTGCCTGGCTTGAAATCACCCCCGGCCAGCTGCTGCCGCATGTTCTCTACCAGACGTTGCTGATCGAGCAGGCGAACCTCCAGCATAACCAGGCTATCCTGCAGTCGTTGGACGCGGATTTCATTTTCATCTAATTGTTGCTGGATGGAGACCAGTTCCGTTGACGAAAGTGAGCCAGATGGCGATGACGCCGTGGTAGCGACGCAGGCCGACAGCATACCGGACAAAGCGACCAGAGCCAAAATGTACAAGAGCTTTAATAAGTTCATTTATTTACACTTAAAGGTGAAAGGTATTGAATTTAATAAAAATTATAGGTTTTTCAGTCGATTGTCAAGCTTCTAAAACATCCCCGACACCGCTTTTGCGGAGTGAAAATGCCGAAATGAGTATTGACAACCGTGCTATTATGAGTCGATTTTTTTCAGGAGGTTGATGAGATGTCTGTTCCGGAACTTCTGGCCCCGGCCGGTGATATTGCAAAACTGCAGACCGCCTATGACTATGGCGCTGATGCCGCCTATATCGGCGGTGAACTGTTTGGTCTCAGGGCTATGGCTAAAAATTTTAGTGGCGATGACCTGAAACGCGCGCGGGAGCTGGCACAGCAAAGGGAACGCAAGCTGTATCTGACCCTGAATGCTTACCTGACAACAGAACAGTGTGACGGCCTGGCCGAAGAGCTGGAACGGCTCAAGTCGCTTGATTTTGACGCCTATATTGTTTCTGATCCTGGGGTGCTGTCGCTGGTACGCCGGATCGACCCTGAGCGGTCTATCCATCTTTCTACGCAGGCCAACACCACGAATCTTGAAACGGTAAAATTCTGGCAGCAGGCTGGTGTTTCTCGTGTCAATCTGGCCCGTGAAATGGGTTTGGCAGAGATGCGACGCATCCGTCCGGAAACTGATCTAGAGTTGGAGGTGTTTATCCATGGCGCGATGTGTGTCGCGTACTCAGGGCGTTGTCTGCTCTCGTCTTCGATGGCCGGCCGCAGCGCCAATAGCGGTAGTTGCGCCCATCCCTGTCGCTGGAAATACGCTCTGGTCGAGCAGACCCGCCCCGGTGAGTATTATCCGATCGAAGAGGATGAAACCGGTTCTTTTTTACTCAATAGTCGCGACCTTTGCTTGCTCGAGCATATTCCAGCATTGATCGATGCCGGTATCAACAGTCTGAAGATAGAAGGCCGGATGAAGAGCCGTTATTACGTGGCGGCAGTGACCCGGATTTATCGGGCGGCGATTGATCGTTATCTGGAGAATCCGCAAGCTTACAGCTGTGACCCGCTCTGGCACGAGGAGTTGGATAAAGTCAGTCATCGTCCCTACGACACCGGTTTTTTGCTCGGAAATGATGATGCTCGCATTCATGCTGCTGATTCCCTCTACCACCGAACCTATGATTTTATCGGTCTGGTACTTGAGATCAATGCCGATGGCACCGCGCTGGTTGTAGGCCGCAATCGCTTCTTCCCCGGCGAGGAGATTGAACTGATCGGCC
>CBDUUF010000064.1:0-7545 GCA_965370375.1 uncultured Desulfuromonadaceae bacterium | reverse complement strand
AAAGATAGATTAATTTCAACTGAACAAATACAAAAAAAAGTAGCTATATATTTCGGTCTTAAAATATCTGATTTAAAATCACCTAAACGCCATAAAGCATTAGTGCTTGCCAGGCAAGTAGCAATGTATCTAACGCGTACACTTACTTCACATTCCTATCCGGATATTGGCCAGCAATTCGGCGGAAAAGACCATTCAACAATAATTCATGCAATTAAAAAAATTGATAAAATGCTGGTTGATGATCTACAACTTAGAGCAACTATAGAGGAATTAAAAAAGAATCTTATTAATTGATTAATAAATAAGTTGTTTAAAACATGTAGATAAACCCTACTAATAAAAAGTGGATAAACAACATATTCAGGTTATCCACATTTTACAGTTTTTTATCAATACTTTATTACCTGATTTTATCAACATACTAAAATGAGGTTTAAAGCGGTATAGAGGACTATATTAACAAATAAACAGGCAACTGTTACTACTACTATGTTTTTAAATCTTTATAATAAATAATAATAGAGGTTGTTGATTGGAGGTTATATGAATTTTTCTATTGAAAAAGAAGTTTTTTTAAAAGGTATTGCCAGGGTTCAGGGAATCGTTGAAAAAAGAAATACTATTCCTATATTATCTAATGTTTTGATTGAAGCGGAGCAAAATAGTATTTTTATAACCGCAACTGATCTTGAGGTCGGCATGCGTGCTTCTTATCCTGCAACAGTAAGTCAAGCAGGTAAAATAACTGTTTCAGCAAAAAAACTATTCGAGATAGTAAAAGAATTACCGGAAAAGGAAGTTTTATTTAAATCCAGAGATAATTCATGGATCGAAATAAGTTGCGGAAAATCAATATTTAATATTGTCGGACTTTCATCTGATGAATTTCCTCACTTCCCGGCGGCTGATGACAATAAAATGATATCTATCAACGGTTCACTGTTGAATGAAATGATAGAAAAAACACTTTTTTCAATATCTACTGATGACACTAAATATAATTTAAACGGAATTTATTTTAAAAAAATTGAGGAAGATGGTGAAAATATGTTGCGTCTGGTAGCCACAGACGGACATAGACTTGCAATGGTTCAGAGAAATATTAAAACATTACAGATAGAAGAACTTGACCAGGGTATTATTCTGCCGCGCAAAGGTATACATGAGCTGAAAAAAATTGCAGAAGATAGTGAAGAAGATATTCGACTTGGTTTTATGGATAATAGTGCTGTAATAAGTAAAGGCAACACCGTTGTTATTATGCGTCTGGTAAACGGCGATTTTCCAGATTATGATAGAGTTATTCCTAAAAACAATGAAGATATTGCAACAATAGATCGTGATGCTTTTTTACATGTACTGCGCAGGATGGCTATACTTTCGAGTGAAAAATCAAAAGGGGTAAAAGTAGAATTATCAAAAGGAAAACTGGAAATTTCTTCTTCAAATCCAGATATTGGTGATGCACGCGAAGAAATGGAAATTATTTACAACGGGCCGGAGATGTCGATCGGTTTTAATGCTCGCTATATGATAGATATTTTACAGGCACTTGAAAGTGAAAATGTTAAACTGGCGGTCAAGGATAATATGTCGCCAGGTTTGATAACACCCGAAGGTGATGAGGGTTTTCTTTCTGTTATTATGCCGATGCGGCTTTAGTAAGAGTTTTATGAAAAAGGCCTTTATTACAAAGGCTTTTTTCATGCGGGTAGCAGTTACCATGCAGTTGACGCAACTGAAAATTTATAATTTCAGAAATATTGAACGGGTCGAATTACAACCACACCGTTTTTTTAATGTTTTTCATGGTTTGAATGCACAAGGGAAAACCAATATACTGGAGAGTATTTATCTGCTCGGCAGTCTGAAAAGTTTCAGGTCGGCCCGTAACGACGATTTAATAAAACAAGGTACGGATAAGGCGAGAATAAAAGGACGTTCGGTAAAAAACAGTGTTGCAGATGAAATGCAACTCGATATTGATAAAAAAGGTAAAACAGCCCGTTTAAATGGCAAAGTTGTCAGTCAACCAGAAAATTATCTCAACTGCCTGCGGCCGGTTGTTTTTTCACCTGAAGAGGTCGGTTTAGCTAAAGGTGGTCCGGCTGGTCGGCGCCGCATGATTGATCGGGCTGTTTTTCAGGCAATGCCGGTTTTTCTGACAACTGTACAAGATTATGACCGGCAACTAAGGCAACGCAACAGACTGCTCAAGGAAAAAAGACCCGAAGTAGAATTAATCCCCTGGACGGACGCAATAATACAGACCGGATCACAAATACGCCTCGCCCGAAAAAACTATATTGAATCGATACATACTGAATTCAGCGACTGTTACAAACATATCAGTGGCGGCCGGGAAGATGCCGGGATTGTTTATAAAGCCGATGGTTGTTCTTTAGAGGAATTACAGCATGCGTTCACTGAAGAACTGGCTCGACAGAAGGATCAGGAACGTAAATACGGCATGACCTTAAGTGGTCCGCACCGCGACGATATAAAGTTCCAACTGGGAGAACAATCTCTGCGGGATTTTGGCTCACAAGGTCAGCAGCGCTCTTTTATACTGGCTTTGAAAACCGTGCAGGTAAAAGATCTGGAAAAACGTTATGGCGAACCGCCATTGTTGCTGTTGGATGATCTGCTGGGCGAACTTGATCAACGGCGACAGGAATATTTTTTCCAGTTTCTGCTGCAGATGCAGGGGCAGGTGTTTATAACGACAACCGACATGAACCCGCTGATCAACAGCGGTCTTAGTGAAGGCTCATATTTTCAGGTGCAGGACGGTGTTATTCACACCAGAGACCAATAGACGGGGTGGCAATGGCCAATAAATCAGAATCAAATTATCAAGCAGAAAGTATTAAGGTTCTAGAAGGCTTATCCGCGGTTCGGAAGCGGCCGGCGATGTATATAGGCACAACCGGTATCCAGGGTCTGCATCATCTGGTTTACGAAATAGTCGATAACTCGATCGATGAAGCTCTGGCCGGTTATTGCGATGAAGTCAAGGTTATCATCCATATCGATAATTCTGTAACCGTGACCGACAATGGTCGCGGCATTCCGGTTGATATGCATGCTGGACAGAAAAAATCAGCCGCCGAGGTTGTTATGACAGTGTTGCATGCCGGCGGTAAGTTTGACAGTGACAGTTATAAAGTGTCCGGCGGTTTGCACGGTGTCGGTATTTCAGTCGTCAATGCCCTGTCGAGTCTATTGGAGCTTGAAATCCGCCGGGACGGTAAGGTCTATCGGCAGAGTTACGAGAAAGGGGTGCCGAAGGCACCGCTGAAGGAAGATGGCGAAACCACCCGGCGCGGTACCCGGATCCTGTTCTGGCCCGATCCGGAAATATTCGAAACCACAGAATTCTCATTCGAAACCCTGTCGCAGCGACTGCGCGAACTGGCGTTTCTCAATGCCGGAGTAAAGATCCACATTCTTGATGAACGAACCGACAAAAGCCATGACTTCCACTATGAAGGCGGTATTCAGACTTTTGTTGAATACCTGAACCGGGCCAAAACCGTGATCCACCCGAAGCCGATTTTTTTCACCGGCACCAAGGGAGGAGTCGAGATCGAGGTCGCCATCCAGTACAATGACGGCTACGATGAAAAAATATTCGCTTTTGCCAACAACATCAACACCCATGAGGGCGGTACGCATCTGGTCGGCTTTAAGGCGGCGTTGACCCGGACCATGAACACCTACGCGACGACGAACAATCTGCTGAAAAATTTCAAAAGCAGCATCTCAGGTGATGATCTGCGCGAAGGGATGGCCGCGGTAATTTCGGTAAAGTTGCCCGAACCGCAGTTCGAAGGGCAGACCAAGACCAAACTCGGCAACTCCGAAATCAAGGGGTTTGTTGAAACCATGATGAACGAGAAACTGGCAAGTTTTCTCGAGGAGAATCCGAAGATCGCCAGACGTATTCTGGAAAAAGGGATAGATGCGGCCCGGGCCCGTGAGGCCGCGCGCAAAGCCCGCGATCTGACCCGGCGTAAAGGGGCACTGGATGGTTTGTCGTTGCCGGGTAAACTGGCCGATTGCCAAGAGAAGAACCCGGAGCTGTGCGAACTCTACCTGGTCGAGGGCGATTCCGCCGGCGGCAGTGCCAAGCAGGGCCGGGATCGACGGCATCAGGCGATTCTGCCGCTCAAAGGAAAAATTCTCAATGTCGAGAAGGCGCGGTTTGATAAAATGCTCGCCAGCAATGAGATCCGTACTCTGATCACGGCGCTCGGCACCAGTATCGGCAAAGACGATTTCGATATTGCGAAACTGCGCTACAACCGGATCATCATCATGACCGACGCCGACGTCGATGGTTCGCATATCCGAACCCTACTGCTGACCTTCTTCTTTCGGCAGATGCCGGAGATCGTCGAGCGCGGCAATCTATACATCGCCCAACCGCCGCTGTACAAGCTGAAACGGGGCAAGAAGGAGCTCTACCTCAAGGACGATCAACTGTTGCTCGAGTACCTGCTCAACGAAGGGGTTGAGGGGGTTACCGTCGAGATGGAGAAGAGCGGCAAGACCCTGCGCGGCAAACAGATTATTCCGACGCTGCGCAACATCATCGAGTTCAATGAACATTTTGACAAGATGTTGAATAAAGGGATCAATCGCGAGGTCCTGGATATATTCGTCCGTGGCAAACTACAGAACGGTTTTGCCGATCTGGCCGATCTGCGGCCGTTGGCGGAAAAACTTGGTCAAATAGAGCCTGAGGCGACCTTCGAGGTGTTCGACGACCCGCCGCGGATTCTGTTCACCCAAGGGAATATCCGTTCCCGGATCGATCAGAAGGTGCTCGAGAGCCTGACAATGTATGAGCACAAGCTGTTGATCAAGGCTTATAAGCAGGTTGAAGATATCTGCAACGGCGAGCAGGCGATTATTACGGTTGAAGGGAAAGAAAAAGAGATGATCGAAAGCCGGCAACAGCTGCTCGATTATGTCTTGAATCGGGCCAAGAAAGGCCAGTATATCCAGCGTTACAAAGGTTTGGGTGAAATGAACCCGGACCAGCTATGGGAGACGACCATGGATCCGGAAAAGCGGGTCCTGTTGCAGGTCAAGATTGAGGATGCCGTCGAGGCGGATGAAATATTTACCGTTCTGATGGGGGATCAGGTTGAACCACGGCGTCTGTTTATTGAGCAGAACGCTCTGAACGTTTCGAATCTCGACGTCTAACGGCAAAAAAAATCGCGACCGCTGCTGCGCAGCGGGCAGACCGATTTCTGCGGAGGAAAAATGCTCTCGGAACAAAATCGTATCACAGTTAACATCGAAGATGAAATGCGCAAGTCCTACATGGACTATGCGATGAGTGTCATTGTCGGGCGGGCTCTACCAGACGTCCGTGACGGGTTGAAACCGGTGCATCGCCGGGTGCTGTTCGCCATGAATGAGCTGAGCAACGACTGGAACAAGCCATATAAGAAATCGGCCCGTATCGTCGGTGATGTTATTGGTAAGTATCATCCGCATGGTGATTCCGCCGTTTACGATACTATCGTTCGGATGGCCCAGGATTTCTCGCTGCGGCACCCGTTGATCGACGGCCAGGGCAATTTCGGTTCTGTCGATGGTGATTCAGCCGCCGCCATGCGTTATACCGAAATCCGCATGGATAAACTGGCGCACGAGCTGCTCTCAGACCTTGATAAAGAGACGGTCGCTTTCGGGCCGAACTATGACGACTCTCTCGAGGAGCCGCTGGTTTTCCCCTGCAAGTTTCCGAATCTGCTGGTCAACGGTTCCGAAGGGATCGCTGTCGGTATGGCGACCAAGATTCCACCGCACAACCTCGGCGAGGTGATCGACGCTCTGATCGCTATCCTCGATAATCCGAAACTCGAGTTTGACGATCTGGTACAGATTGTGCCGGGACCGGATTTTCCGACCGCCGGTTTTATCCTCGGGCGCGAAGGGGTCAAGGAGGCGTATCGTACCGGCCGCGGCATCATCCAGATGCGGGCCAAGGCGATGGTCGAGCAGAACAGTCGCACCGGTCGCGAGAGTATCGTTGTCACCGAGATTCCATTCCAGGTCAACAAGGCGCGGTTGATCGAAAAGATCGCCGATCTGGTCAAAGATAAGAAAATTGAAGGAATTTCCGATCTGCGCGACGAGTCGGATCGCGACGGTATGCGGATTGTCGTCGAAGTCAAGCGTGAGGCGATCCCGCAGGTGATTATCAACCAGCTCTATAAAATGACGCCGATGCAGTCGTCGTTCGGTATCATCATGCTGGCGATCGTCAACGGCCAGCCGCAAATCCTGACTCTGCGCGAAGTGCTCGATAATTTTGTCGAGCATCGTAAGGTGATCGTTACCCGGCGTTGTATCTTCGACTTGAAAAAAGCCGAGGCGCGTGCGCATATTCTCGAAGGGTTGAAAATTGCACTGGAAAACCTCGACGAAGTCATTAAAACGATCAAGTCGAGCGCCAACTCCGCCGAGGCGAAAGCCAAGCTTGTCGCCCAGTTTGGCCTGTCCGAAATCCAGGCTCAGGCGATTCTCGATATGCGCCTGCACCGTCTGACCGGTCTGGAGCGGGACAAGATTATTAATGAGTACAAGGAAATTCTCGCCATTATCGCCCGGCTCAAGGAGATTCTGGCCAGTGATATCGAGATCATGAAGATCATCAAAGGGGAGTTGCTCGATATCCGGGAGCGATTCGCCGATGAGCGGAGAACCGAAATTATTGAGATGTCGGCCGATCTCTCGCTCGAGGATCTGATTGTCGAAGAAGATATGGTTGTTACCGTTTCGCATACCGGTTATATCAAGCGCAATGCGGTGTCGCTTTACCGGGCCCAGCGGCGTGGCGGTAAAGGCAAGACCGGGATGAAAACCAAGGAAGAGGATTTTGTCGAGAACCTGTTTATCGCTTCGACCCATTCGTACATCCTGATTTTCACCAGTACCGGTAAAGTCTATTGGCTCAAGGTGCACGAAATTCCGCAGGCCGGCCGCGCTGCGCGCGGCAAGGCAATTGTCAACCTGCTCAACCTGCAGCCGGATGAAAAAGTCATGACCCTTTTGCCGGTTAAAGAGTTTGAAGAGGGGCGCTTTATTATTACCGCAACGCGCAAAGGCACGGTCAAAAAAACCGATCTTATGGCCTATTCCAATCCACGCCAGGGCGGGATAATCGCCTTGACGATTGATGAAGATGACTGCCTGATTTCAGCTCGTCTCACCGACGGCAGTATGGATATTATTCTCGCCAGTCATAACGGTAAGTCAATCCGTTTCTCTGAACAGAATGCCCGGCCGATGGGTCGGACAGCGCGTGGTGTGCGCGGCATGATGCTCGGCAGCGGCGACGCCTTGATCGGCATGGAAGTTGTTTCCGACGCCACCTCGGCGACATTGGTTTCGGTGACCGAAAAGGGTTACGGCAAACGGACCAGTCTGGATGAATACCGGGTTCAGAGTCGCGGCGGAAAAGGGATTATTACCATCAAGACCGGCGAACGTAATGGTCAGGTAATTGATGTCAAGCTG
>CBDUUF010000063.1:0-7665 GCA_965370375.1 uncultured Desulfuromonadaceae bacterium | reverse complement strand
ATGCCGCGGCGACCGATTTTGTCTTCGTACACCGGACCGATACCACGACCGGTGGTGCCGATCTTTTTGTCGCCCGATTTTTTCTCCCGGGCGATATCAATCACCTTGTGGTACGGCATAATGATGTGGACGTTGCCGTCAACCAGCAGTTGAGTGTCATCTTTGAGATAGCCGCGCTTCTTCAGCCCCTCGATCTCTTCGAGAAACACCTTCGGATCAAGCACGACGCCGTTACCGATGATGCAGCGTTTACCCTCATGCAGAATTCCGGACGGGATCAGATGCAGGACAATCTTTTCGTCACCGACGACCAGGGTATGCCCGGCATTGTTACCGCCTTGAAACCGAACCACATGCTTGCTGTACTCGGTATAGATGTCGACAACTTTGCCTTTACCTTCGTCGCCCCATTGAGCACCGATAATTACCAGATTAGACATTTATATCTCCTGTTCAGGGCTGGACGTTGAAACGTCCGGCCAGAATTTCTTCGATCGCGACCGTATGCTCACTCCCGTTGTGCAAGTAGCGCAACGTGACTGTCTTATTATCCGGCCCGATTATCATGACAAATTTGTAGTTCATTTTGCTGGCGTAATCGATGCTTTGCTCCAAGTCGCGCTTAAGCATGTCGCGCGCGACCGAACAACCTTGCCGCCGTAGCGCTTGGGCAATCTGCTGGGCCAGCGTCTTATCATCTGCCGACTGGCAGATCAGGATGTCGGTACTTTTAAGTGCTACCGCATCGAGTTTCTGATCCAGCGCAAACAACAGATTAAGCAGGTTAAAAGTAAAGCCGGTCGCCGGGATCGCTTCGCCGAACACCGCGGTCAGGTTATCGTAGCGCCCGCCGCTGCAGACCGCTTTGCCGACGCCCGGCAGATAACCCTCAAACGTGATGCCGGTGTGGTATTCGAGCCCACACAGGGCGCCGAGATCAAAGGTGACAAACTCCTCGACTTTATAGACTTCCAACGTGGCCAGAACCGCCCGCAAATTGGCAATCGCCTGCTTTGAGCGTTGGTTATCGACCGCCGCTTCAGCCCGATCGAGCACCTCACGACCGCCAAACAGGCGCGGCAACAACATAATCTGCGCACACAGCGCGGCATCGATATCGGTCGTTGCCAACAACTGCCGCAGCCCGGAGACATCTTTGCGTTCTACGGTCTCTTCGATCTGGCGCAGCTGCTGCGCTGACAGATCTACCTGCTCCATGATACCGCGGGAGAATTCGACCTGACCGATGTCGATGGTGAACTCCTCGACTCCGAGCGCCTGCAACGATTCGACCGCCATAACGATCATCTCGGCATCGGCTTCGGCGCATTCCGGACCGTACAGCTCCACCCCGGACTGAAACACTTCGCGATCTTTGCCCTGCTGCTGTTCCTCGTTGCGCAGCACCCGGCCATCGTAACGCAGGCGCAACGGCAACGGTCGTTCGCGCATCCGGGTCGCGACAATCCGCGCCACCTGCGGGGTGCAGTCCGGCGTAAACACGGCCAGCTGACCACTCTGGCGATCATCAAACCGGAAGGTCTTGTTGCGCAGGCCGGCACCCAGTCCCCGTTCCATAACGTCGAGAAATTCAAACGAAGGCGGAATCACCGGGCGATAACCCCAGCGATCAAACAGATCATGCAGGGTGCGGCGCAGGTATTCGATCCGGGCCGCTTTCACCGGCAGAAAATCTTTGACCCCTTTCGGCAGGGTCGTTGCGTCTGTCATCATTACTTTTATCGCACTCCCCGTTACAGGCAGACCTGCACGGCAGAAAGTATAAAATCATTATCCTGCAATTGCTGTAAAACCTCATCGGAAACCGGGCTGTCGATATTGACCAACGAGATTGCCTGCCCCTCGATCTTGCGCCGCGACAGATTCATCATGGCGATATTGACCCCGGCAGCCGACAACACCTGACCGATCGTGCCGATCACGCCGGGGGCATCCTGATTACAGATCACCAGGATATTCCCTTCCGGGTAGGCTTCGACGTGATAGCCATCGACCGCCACAATCCGGTAATCATCAGCCGAGAACAGTACGCCATCGACACTGTGTTCACCATCCGAGTCAACTACCGTCAAGCGGAGCGAAGTCTCAAAACCGCCGGTCGCCGTGCTGCGCATGTCGACAACTTCGATGCCGCTTTCCTGGGCCAGATGCGGTGCGTTGACATAATTGACCATCGAGCCATACATCGGCGTCAACAACCCTTTCAACATCGCCATGGTCAACTGCTCGACCGGAAAACGTGTTACCTCACCGGCATACTCGATCGTAACCTTCTTCAGACCGCGGCCGTGCAGCTGCGCCTGGAATGCGCCGAGCTTTTCCGCCAGCTCGATATAGGGCCGCATTTCAGCCAACAGGTCGGCACTGATCGACGGTACATTCGTACCGTTGACGATGATCCCCCTCTGTAGAAAATCGACCACCTGATGCGCAATCTGTACAGTCACATTGATCTGGGCGTCAACCGTAGCCGCCCGCAGGTGTGGTGTACAAATAACTTCATCCATCTGCCAGAGCGGATTCTGCTTCGGCAACGGTTCAATATCAAAAATATCGAGTGCCGCTCCGGCAACCCGCTCGCAGCGGATCGCGTCAGCCAGCGCAACATCATCGATCAAGCCACTCATGGCGCAATTAATTACCCGACTGCCCGGCTTGATCTTTTCAAACGCCTCGGCATCAAGCAGATGCCGGGTTTCGGTATTGAGCGGCACATGCAGCGTAATAAAATCAGCTTCGGCCAGCAAGCGATCAAAATCGACCTGCTCGGCGCCCATTGACTGCACGGCTTCTTCAGACAGGTACGGATCATAAATAATCGGCTGCATCTTCAGGCCGAGAGCCCGCTCGACAACCAGACGGCCGATTTTGCCGGCGCCGACGACGCCGATAGTTTTGCCGCTGATTTCCGTGCCGAGATAACGCTCTTTTTCCCAGCGGCCGGCCTTGATCGACGCATCTGCAGCCGGGATATTCCGCGCCAGAGCGAGCAGCATGGCGATAGTGTGCTCGGCGGTGGTCGTGGTGCTGCCGAACGGGGTGTTCATGACAAGCACCCCTTTGCGGTTGGCCGCCGCCAGATCCATATTTTCAATACTGATTCCGGCTCGCCCAACCACCTTCAGTTGTTTTGCGGCGGCAAACACCTCTTCGGTGACCGCGGTGCCGCCCCGAACAACCAGGGCATCGGCATCAGCCACCTCGACCAACAGCTCCGCATCAGACAACCCGGGATGGTAAGCTAACTCGATCCCGTCGGCCTGCTCGAAAACCTGCTGTCCTTCAATGGCGAATTTATCGGCAATCAGTACTTTCATAAGCTGTCAGCCCGATGTTCAAGAGCCACTTTCTTTTGCTATTTCGCGTATTTTCCAATCGAATAAGTTAGCAATTACACCTGTCAGTGTCAAGGACAAAGCCCTGTGAAACCGCGGTTTGCGCCACATTTTCATTAATCTAGGTCACGCAGATAACGACTCAACAGACGGACACCGACGCCGGTGCCACCGAAGGGATAACAAGGACGCCCCTTCTCTTCCCAGCCGGTACCGGCGATATCAAGATGAACCCAGTTCAAACCTTCGGCGAACTTCTGTATAAATGCGGCGGCGGTGATAGTTCCGGCCGAACGGCCACCGACATTCTTCATATCGGCCACCTGGCTCTTGATCTGCTCGGTGTACTCATCCCAGAGCGGCAACTGCCAGAGACGCTCACCCGACTGCTCACCGGCGCGCAGCAAAGCAACGATCAGCTTCTGATCGTTGCCGAGCACCGCCGTCGCATGATGCCCGAGTGCGACAATGCAAGCCCCGGTCAAGGTTGCCAGATCAATCACCCGCACCGGATCAAAGCGGCGCACATAACTGATGGCATCAGCCAGGATCAGGCGACCTTCAGCATCGGTATTGACCACCTCAATGGTTTTGCCGGAATGCGCGGTCAGGATATCACCAGGACGGATCGCCGTACCGGACGGCATATTCTCGACCGCAGGCACGATCCCGACCAGGTTACACGGCAACTTCAACCGGGCCGCTGCCAGCATGGTGCCGATGACCGCCGCCCCGCCGCCCATATCCATCTTCATCTCTTCCATCCCTTCGGACGGCTTGATCGAGATGCCCCCGGCATCAAACACCACACCCTTGCCGACCAGCGCGATCGGCTTATCCCCTTTGCGGCCGCCATGATGCTGCATAATAATAAGACGCGGCTCGCGAACACTCCCCTGGGCGACGCCGAGCAGCGCCCCCATCTTCTCTTTGGTCAACTCTGCAAGCCCGAGGACAGTGCACTCCAGACCGGCCGTCTGACACATCTGCTCGGCCTGATTGGCGAGATACTCCGGCGATTTGACATTGCCCGGCTCGTTGACCAGATCACGGGCCAGAACCACCCCGGCACAGACTGCCGCGGCCGCATCGACTCCGGACTGCACGGCTACCTGTTCTGCTGTCGACGCTAACAGGGTCACTGTCAGTGGTTTCTTGTCAGCCTCTGCATTAGCTTCGGTCTGATAACGATCAAATTTATAGTTGCCGAGAATCGCCCCTTCGGTCAACGCTTCGGCCCGTTCGTCCGCCTCGGCCTTGCGCAACGGAAAAGTGGCAAAACCGATAGTCAGCTCGTGACCATGCACTTTCTGCAAGCGCTGCACGGTCGTGCCGACGGCCAGGCGCAAAGTTTCACCGGTCACTTTTTTTTCATCGCCGAGACCGACCAGCATTACCCGCTCAGCCCGGCAACCGGGCGGCGTGGTCAATTCCAGCAGCTCGCCGGACTTGCCGCTAAACTTTTCCCGCATGGCGGCCTTTTTCAGGACAGCGGCCAGCTCTGCCGACAACCCCTGCAAGGTTACACTACGCAACTTCCCCGCAACTGTTCCGAGTAACAGACACCCGGTCTTTTGCTGTTCCACTTTACCTGTCTTGACATTGATTTCCATCGAGTTTCTCCCCTATCCTGACGTCATGCGCCCGGTAATTATCTTCCCATTGTTTGCGCTGTGCATCGCTGACCGCAAGCAGCGCCTGCATCTGCCGGGCGACTGCCGGCAATTCGGCCAACCCCTGCCCGGGCTGCAAAGCCAGATCGGTACGTCGCCGTAAAACATCAGCCGGTGTTCTGGCCAGTTCAAACCGGACGGCGTAATCGACTTCAAGCCGCGTCAAAGCACTACCTGAGACCACCGGTCGCAGCAGCTCTTCTTCTATTTTCGTGGCCGCGAGCAGTGCTCTGGTTCGGCCACCATAACGCTCGAACAGACGATCCAGCAATGCTGTCTCTACTGCGTAGGTCGCCAGCAACGACTGCTTCTCTCCGGCGCTGAACAGGCTATAATCGCCCGTCACGGCTCCGGGTAGCGGCAGGGTACCCGTCCGACTCTTGCCGGCCGGATGGCCGAGCCGCTTGCAGACCATACGGGCGACCTGTTCGGCGACCGCCCGGTAGGTCGTATACTTACCACCGGCGACCGACAGCAGACCGCTGGCCGATTGCAAAATGGTGTGCTCGCGCGAAACCTTGGACGCTTCACCGGTTTTCTCTTCACGCACCAGCGGCCGCAAACCAGCAAACGCTGCGATGACACAGGCCCGGGTCAAACCGGCCCCCTGCAGATGCCGCGACGACTCTTCGAGCAGATAAGTGATATCCTCTTCAGTCGGCGCAACGGTATCGGCCGGGTCAGAAAAATCGACATCGGTAGTACCGATCAGCGATGCCTCGCCCCAGGGGATGACGAAGAACAGCCGCTCATCCCGCCCGGAAGCGAGATAGAGCGCCTCCTCGCCGGCATTGATGCGCGGTACGATAATATGTGTTCCACGGGTAATGCGCAGCACCGGTTGCTTGGAACCGTCCAGCTCCCGGATCTGATCGAGCCAGGGACCGGCGGCATTAACCACCACCCGGGCAGCAAGCGTATATTCACACCGATCGACACAGTCGACGATGCGCACCCCGGAAACCTCTCCGTCGGTCTGTTGTAGATCGACCACCTCTGCGTAATTAGCTACGTCGGCCCCGGCTTCAGCGGCACTGATTATATTCTCCAGGCAGAGGCGGGCGTCATCCATGCGGCAATCCCAATAAACCGCCACCCCTTTCAACCCTTTTCGCTTCAGCTGCGGTTCCTGCCGCACCGCCGCATCTGCCGCCAATACGCCATGCACGTGGGTATTGCGAAACATTGCCAGCAAATCATAAAGCGCCAGTCCGATTCGCACCAGCCATAACGGCCGCCTGTCGCCTTTGTAAACCGGAATAAAAAACGCCATTGGCCGCACCAGATGCGCGGCTATCTTTTGCAAAATCCGCCGTTCACGACACGACTCAAACACCAGACGCAGATTGAAACTTTCCAGATAACGCAAACCACCATGGATAAGCTTGGTTGAAGTACTCGAGGTGCCGGAAGCAAAATCACCCTTTTCGACCAGCGCAACCTGCAAACCACGCAAAGCCAGGTCACGGGCGATGCCGGCACCGTTAATTCCGCCGCCGATAATCAGAACATCGTAATGCCGACCGGCCATGCTGGCAAGGTCTCGTTGGATTCCATCTATTTGCATTTCAACACTATAGATGTCGGCACGCACCTTTTCAACTCGCGTTTTGACTTTTCAGCATCTATCTGTACAATGACTAGGTACAATGTTGCTCTAATTTTATGCTATTGAAGGTTTTCAATCGCTCAATACTTCATGGAGGAGACCATGCCTGTCAAACCATTCTGGTTCGTACCTGCCCTGCTGATCATGTTGCTTACCGCCTGTGTTACGACAACACCGACCAAACAAACAACCACCGCCCCCCCGGATACAATTATCATTAACAAAACCATCGATGGCGGCGGGAAAACCGGAATGACCGGACAAATCGTCAACAAAGCCAACGGCACACCGGTCGCCGGTGCCTACGTCAATATCTACCCCGATACGCTCTCCAATCTGCTTGGACCGTCGCAGTTTATTTCCAGCCCAACCGGGACCGATGGTCGCTTCAGCATCGATGTTCCGGCCGGCACATTTTACGTGGTGGCCCGCAAACGGATGAGTGGCGACCCGTCCGGACCGCTCTCACCCGGCGACCTGTATTCCGAGCATCAACGGGTCATCACCACAGTCATCGAGGGCAAGCTCTCGGTGGTCGACCTGACCGTCGCCCCGGTAAAGGCACCGATGTTTTTCAAGAAAGCAATGACAGAGCAGGCGACCAGCACCGGCATCCGTGGCACGCTGATCGATGCCGAGGGCAACCCGGTCCCGGGCAGCTTTGCCGTTGCTTATACTGATACTGATATAAAACGGCTACCGGATTTCGCTTCAACCCTCTCCGACAGTGAGGGGAGCTTTGTCATCTATCTGCCGGAAGGTGGCGACTACTACCTCGGCGCCCGGGTTCACGCCTGGGACATGCCGCATCCGGGTGAACTCTATGGCAAATATGGCGACGACACACCGACCCCGGTCAAGGTGACAAAAGATGAATTTGTCACCGCTATAAAAATTGTTTTAACGCCGTTTACCGGCGAATACAAGGCTGGCAAGAGTCGGCGTCCGTACTAAGATGGCGTCGCAAAAAGTCCGCCCGACTGCGTTGCAGCACTTTTTCAGGACCTCGACCTACAATATGTAGGCC
>CBDUUF010000062.1:0-7693 GCA_965370375.1 uncultured Desulfuromonadaceae bacterium | reverse complement strand
CCTACATGACGGTCGTACCGATGTGGGCCCACTACATGGCCGCCAGCACCGTCGAAGAGTGTGACCGGCTGCTGGATATGATCAACAAAATGAGAGCAGACGGCACCTTGCAGCAGTGGGCCGATGAGATGGGCCAGAAGATTCTGGATTTCGGCAAAGAGTTGTATAAGGTCGGCATTCAGATATGGGAAATCATTAAAATCGTCGCATCGGGCGCCAGCACAATGGCGCGGCTGGTCGGCGGATGGGACAACCTGATAGCAATTATGGCAGTGTTTTCGGTGCTGCCGATTGTCAGTATCATCATGAATATCGCGCTGGCATTGAAAGCGCTCGGGGTGGCCGCGCTGGCCAATCCGGTGGTGCTGATCCTGGCGGCGATCGCCGGGGCGGCCTGGCTGGTTTATGCCAACTGGGACAAGGTCAAAGCGTTCATGCAGTCAGACGCCAACACCTGGGCCGCGGTCGGCACGACCATAATGAATGCGCTGAAAACTGCCTTCATTGCCGGATGGCAGCTGATGTTCGCGGCGGCCAATGCGCTGATGAATGCGTTCGTCCGGCAGATGTTCCGATGGGGGTTCGAACTGATGAACTGGATCTCGGAAGGGATGCGGGCCGGGTATGAGATTCTCGGCGGAACGCTGGTTCAGATGGTCGAGAACATAAAAAACACTTTCAACAATCTGGCGTCATCGATGATGACCATCGGTCAGAACATCATGAACGGACTGATCGAAGGGGTAAAGTCAAAGATCGCAACGATCAAAACGATGTTCACCAACCTCGGCAACACGATCAAAAATTCGGTTCAGGGTGCGCTGGGCATTCGATCACCATCACGGGTATTCATGGTGATCGGGCAGATGATCACCGCCGGACTATCCTCGGGCATCACCCGGTCGGCCGGACCGGCGGCAATGGCAGCCAGCCGAATGGCGCGCCAGGTGATCGGCTCGGCAGCCAATGAACCGGTCTGGGAAATCCAGCGCGGCCAGACCCGAAAAGTCGGGGAACAGGCGCCATTGATGGCGGCCGGCGGCGGCGGTGGTTCGATGGGCGGCAGCAGCGGCGATGTCAATGTCACCGTGACGCCGGGCCCGGGAATGAATGAACAGGATCTTGCGGAAAAGGTCGGCTCGGTGGTCTGGGAGATCAAACGCGGCCAGACGGTGAGGGATCGGTCATCGCATTATGATGCTGAATAAAAGATATTGGACAGGATTTACAGGGAAATTTTTAACTTTATCGAGATTAAGCAATGAGTGAAAATGTTGAATTGGTGGCACGGCTGGAAGCGGCGATGGAATTGATCTCTGAGGCGCTTGTTCTGCTCAAGATCGATCTGCGGCCGGGACCGAGGCCTATCCGAATGAGTCCGCCTGGGATTGATCAATTAAAGATCCATGAAGGCTATCGGGGGCATATCTATAAATGCACCGCGGGGTATAACACACTGGGCTATGGTCGCAATATCGACGCCAACCCGCTGACCAGTGATGAACGCTATATATGGAGAAAAGATCCGAAGCTGGCGGCTGAACAGTTTCTGAAAGACAGTCTGATTAAGTTTGGAAAAGCGATCGAACGACAGAAACCCTTTGTTTCTGATTGGGATCAGTGCCGGATTGATGCAATTGTTGACCTGACCTACAACATGGGTGAAAACTGGTTTCAGTCGTGGCCGAATACCTGGCGGATGCTGGAGAATCAACAATGGGCCAAAGCGGCCGACGGATTCAGAAATTCAAAATATGCCCGGCAGGTTGGCCAGAGGGCAATAAACATTGCCCATCAAATAGAATTCGGCAGATTCATCTGAACAAAGAAATAAATCCTGTTCTAATGTCTTGGACTTAAAAATGAACACATTCAATAAATTCAACGATTTCGCCGCAGCACTCGGCAAGAAAAAACACGATTTCAACAACGACGCATTGCAGATGATGCTGACCAATGTGCTGCCGACCGCAACGATGGTTCAGTTTTCCGACCTGACCGAGATCACTGCCGAGAATGGCTACACCGCTGGCGGGGTATCTGTACCGGTGACATCATGGAGCGGCACCGACGGCATTGCCAAGCTGGTCAATGACGATGCAGAGATCACCGCATCGGGCGGCACCATCGGGCCGTTCCGATATGCGGTACTCTACAACTCGAGCAGCACCGGCGGACCACTAATCGGCTGGTTCGACTACGGATCTGAACTGACCCTGCAGGACGGCCATATTCTGGCTCTCGACTTTGATCCAGACCTGGGCACGTTGACGCTTTCTTGATAAAAATATTAGACCTGGCCCTCATCTTGTATTAGACCTGGCCCTCATCTTGTAATCAAAAATGACTACTCCAGCATTTGAAGCAGCGAAACATAACAGTCTGACCAACCAGCTCGAGGTTCAGTCAGTTGGTCAGGGGACGCCGACGACTATCCACGCTGCGGCGATTTATGCGGCTGACAAAGATGGAACGCTACAGCGCTTTCCTGCGGATGCGCCGGTCTGGCAGGGCGCCAGGGTGGTTCTCGATGCCGGGGCTGGCAGTGATGTTGTTTCCGCCTGGGCCGATGATGATATCGGTGATCTGCTGGCCGACCTGCCTTACCTGGCGGCCGATGGTTTCACTGACGACACAGGGTCGACGCCGCTCGGTTATGCGCCGACCTGGGACCTGGCCAATCATTCCAATCTGGAAGGGTGTTATTTTTTCGAGCTCGACTACCAGGGCGGCGATGTCAATATCCTGATGTTGGGCGGTGCGCCGTTTCTGTATGTGGTCAATGATGTGCTGAAACTCGACTGCGGCGAATCGATCATCGATGCACCGCTGACCATCGGCCCACACAAAATCGGCCTGGCCTGGGGCGGCGATGCGATGAGCCTGAATGTCAATAATGAGTGGATGCGCTATTTTTTACAGACTCAGGCGCTGACGCATGAACTGCCGGATGGGATGGTTTTTTCGCGGTCGTCTGATGCAACAGTGGTCGACTATCTGGCGGCGCTGTTCGATGCGCTGGTCAATGAGCCGAGGTTCGTGTCAACCCGTCATTTTCAGTCTTATTTTGTCAACACCGACAACCCGGTCACTACGCTGATTCCTGACATCGGCGCGGGTGATTATATTCTGTCGGCGACCGGCACCGGCTCAGTTGTTTTATCGGGTGGGCCGAGCGGCACACTGACGCTGGAGGGAAACCGCAAACAGATTCTATTTAACGTTGTTTCTGATACGGTCGATGTCACTTTCACCGTTTCCGGTACGCTCACCAACTGGCAGTTGGAAAGGGATGACGGCAGCGGGGTGGCGAGTGAGTATCTGCCCACCAACAACAAAATCAGCCTGGCAACACTGAGCGGCGTCACGGTCGATGGCGGCGGCGTTTTAACCCAGGGCACCGGCGCACCGATCAACGCATCGATTCTTAACGGCCTGACCATCGAGGGGCCGAGAACAAATCTTGTTACCGACTACGATGGCGGCATCTCGACCACTGCGGATGTGATCGCGGGCGATAACACGTTGTCGATCACCGGCAGCGGCTCGGTCGATGTCACTGCAGGAAGCGCGGTCGGCAGCGGATTCGGCACGGCCACCGCAGGCAACGATGTAACAATCAATATCAGCACTGGCGGAACGGTGAACCTGACCGTCAATGGCGAAGCGCTGACGATGCAGGTCGAGGCCGGTAGTTTCTCTTCGAGCCTGATCAAGTCAGCCGGTGCGACCACCACACGCGACCGGGATGAAGTCACCTGGACGCACGCTTTCGCCGCTGATTTTTCGTTCATTTATGAACTGACACCATCAACCGACTGGGCCAACCTGGCAACCAATGAATGCCGGGTGTTCGCCAGCAATGACGCGCGGGGTTCTGACTATGAATTATCGACGATCGGCCATGCATCAACCTATGGCGCATCGATCGATATCGGCAATATTGTTTTCCAACTCAGTCAGGCGGATTTTCTGGAAGATAAAACCTGCCTGCTCGGCATTGGCGCCAGTCAGGTCGCCGGTGATGTCCAGTATAAAATTTATCTGGACGGGGTCGAGAAAGCCAGCGCGACGATTACCGGAACGCTCGACCACAGCAACAGCGGACAGTTTAATATTGGCTATAACAGCGATGAATATCCGTTTATTGCGGTTAAAAAATTCGGCGTTTATGACCGTCTGCTGACTGATGATGAGTTTTTTAATAACACCGCGCAATGGGTATTAGACCAGGGCGCACAGGTTACCAGCGGCGGTGAAGATGTTTATTTTGTAAAGTAGGCAGTTTGCAGTTGGCAGTAGGCAGCCTGTTCTGATTACAAGCGCACAGCGCGCGGCGCTTAATAAAAAAAGATACTGCCTACTGCCAACTGCCTACTGCCAACTTTTAACCTACTGCCTACTGCCTACTTTCAGGAAAAATAATTATGTCTATTGAATTGAGTGATGCGCTGAAGATTGGCGTTCATACGGTTAAGGCTACCCGGCTAGAAGTTGTTGAGAATATTCAGCTGCAGGCGGCGAGTGATCCGGAGGATGACGGGCTGCGGTTGGAGATCGTTACGCAGGGCTGGCTCGGAACCTATCGAGAGCCGGAAACCGGCACTGTCTGGACCACGACCAATAGCAACGATATTGCGATCACCGCTGCCGAGCAGGAAATATGCTCAGTGCAGATCAATCAGGATGTGACCCCGACTGACGGTTCCTATTCATTTATCTGCCGGCTCGACAGTACATCCGGGCAAGATGCTGACGTTAAGTTCTCGATGAAAGATGACGCGGCTGAACAAGGTTCTCAAACGGTCCATCTGGCCAGGAACGCAGTCAATCATACGGTGGTTTTTTCCGGCCCGATCAGCAGTACGCTAGTGAACGGATCGATGATATCGATTGATGTTTCAAGCAGTTCATCGAACATCACGGTCAGCGGTTCGATCACTAGCTCCAAACTCGACATCAAAAAGGCGGCTCCATGAGAATTTACACGATGTGGTGCAGTGTGCTGGCCGGGCCACCGTTGACTCCGGAGGAAGCGCGGCAGATGCGCGGGCGGTCGAGCGGGGGCGAGCAGTATGGGAATATCGTTCAGGGGCGGGTGATGCTGCGGTCGATAACCCACGATCCACAGTCATTGATTGACTATCTCAATGAGATTTATAAAGGGCCGGTCAGGGTGATGGATGTGCGCGACCAGGGCGGTATTCGGTTCGGCTTCGTTCGGCAGATGGTGGAGGGTGATCCTGGTGAAAATCCGGTTTATGAGATCGTGCCGGCAACCTATATCGATGACGATGGCAACGAGCAGACGGTGGTGCCGTTTCCGGTCGATGATGCGGAGCATGATAAATTTATGGTGCCGGTCTCCAGCGAGGATATTGACGGCAACCCGATCATGAAACCACCGGCCGAGAACAGCGGCGCAGGCTGGGCGGACTGGAACGGCCGGGTCGATGGCTAGGTTCTCTGTTTTCTATGACGGCAGCTTCGGCAGCGGCGATCTGTCCAGCAACGGGGCATCTCGTGGACTAGAACGATATGGTCTGAGTTACAGCGCATCGATGGACCGGATCGAGTCATTGATGACGCCATTCCGGTTCAGCCCTGGCGCAGGGATATTTTCGACGGCTGGTCAGCCGATCTCGATGACGGTTATTCTTCCGCCGCCGGGCCAGCCGATCTCGATGACGGTTATTCTTCCGCCGCCGGGCCGGATACCGGACAAAGTCCAGCGCAATCTGTCGATAACTACGCGCATACACTTCAAGCTGGTCATATAAATGACAATCAATAAAGTATTTCGTGGCGATATCGGCACGGTGTTCGAAATAACGCTGTTGAACAACGACGGCCCGGCGCTGGATATCTCGCAGGCGACCAAAAAGGAACTGGCGTTCAGAAAGCCGAGCGGCGAGGTCGTTATAAAACCGGCCGCTTTCGGTTCTGACGGAATTGACGGAGTGCTGGAGTATGTCGCAGTGGCCGACGATATCGACGAAGTCGGCGCCTGGCAGATCCAGGCAGTGATCGAGATGGGCGGCGCCACCTGGTCATCGGAGATCGATCAGTTTTCTGTCTATCGTAATTTATAGGTTGGCAGTTTGCAGTTGGCAGTAGGCAGCCTTTTTTTGATTACAAGCGCAAAGCGCTACCCGCTTTTGCTGCCAACTGCCAACTGCAAACTGACTACTGCCAACTAAAAAATGGACATCATTGAAGAGCTAATTGAAAGGCTTGTTTTTCTGGCCGAACGGCTGGGGACTGATCCGGGTATCCTGGAATGGTATAAAGAGAGCCTGATCGATCCGAGGGTGTCAGAAGATCAGATCCACCTGGCGCTTGATAAGCTGGTGGCGGATTATCCGCCAGATCCTGTCTAATCTATTTTATAAAAAAATCATGGTCATGCTACAGCTCGGCCCTTTCGTTTTTTCGATTGCGACGGCCGCTTATCAACAGTTCCAACGCCAGACCCGGCAACGCTGGTCGTCTAATCCGGTAGTTGGCGACCGTCCGAAGTATCAGTTCATCGGCCAGGGCGAGGACACCATCACGCTGAACGGGATGCTCTATCCAGAACTCACCGGCGGCGCGATCAACATCGAACTGCTGCGCCAGATAGCCGCCCTTGGCGAAGAACAGATAATGACCTCGGGCAATGGCTTAATACTCGGCTGGTGGCTGATCGATGGCGTCAGCGAAACAAAAACGGTGTTTTTTTCGGATGGATCAGCGCGAAAAATCAGCTTCAATCTAACGCTGAAAAAAGTTAGATAAAAGATATTAGACAGGATTTACAGGATTTTTCAGGATTGACAGGATTTCTTTTAATGGGGTCATCCTTTCTTAACGTTAGGCGCTAAGAAAGGATGTTGTACCGTTATAAAACGGCTTCGATGTCGGTCTGGTGGATTTGATGGCCGATTTGAGCGTTGAACAGTTGCGGAATTCCAAGCTGTTGGCAGACCGGATGCAAAACATTTATCAGCGCATGTCTGACAGTGGTGTCAGTGGTTTTCGACAGTTCTATCACGGTGCGGCGGTAAAACTTGCGAAGCTGATCAAGCTGTTTGAATTCCATCTTGTCAAAAGCGCTGTAGCTTGACACGAATTCAGCAATGGCTATTTTCAGTTCGATCGCTTTCGGCTGATCCGATGACATTGCAATCAGCAAAAAACCGATGGGATTATAGACCCTGGTGTCGTAATTTTTGCCATCAGCACTAATCATACTGATTACTACTGAATAGCTTTCAACGAACAAATTGCGCTCGATCAGCGTGTAAATAGATTGCTGAGGATTGGCATATTCAAGCAGTTCACCAATAGCTCTGCGGGTGATATGCGGAACCTCGTCGATTAAGACAGTCTCGGACAGATCAAGTGCGCCGCGGTGGAATGTAGTGAAATCGTGAAAGGTTTTCATTTTTAAAGCTCCAAAAAAAAAGCCCCATTGGTCGAGTCCGTTCAAGTGGGCACATATTAGACCCCAGACTCGCCAATGATGACTTTGATAATATGTAATATCCGGCGGGACTTGAAACCCGTGATCCAGAAAAACAACTATACCAGAACGTAGAAAAAAACGGAAATGCGGACCATACCGCTTTTAACTGCCTACTGCCAACTGACTACTGCCAACTTAAAACAATGACACCCGCATTTAGCATTAACATTTCAGGCGTTCCAATGG
>CBDUUF010000061.1:0-7761 GCA_965370375.1 uncultured Desulfuromonadaceae bacterium | reverse complement strand
GCTGGCCTGCCGCGCAAACCGGGCATGAGCCGTGACGACCTGATCGAAGTCAACTCCAAGATCATGTCTCAGGTTTCCGAGGGGATCAAGCAGTACGCCCCGGATGCTTTCGTCATCATCATCTCCAACCCGCTCGACGCCATGGTTACCCTGTGTCAGAAGATCACCGGCTTCCCGTCAGAGCGTGTTATGGGCCAAGCTGGCGTCCTCGACTCAGCTCGTTTTGCCGCGTTTATCGCCTGGGAGCTCGGCGTTTCCGTAAAAGACGTTACCGCTATGACCCTCGGCGGCCACGGCGACACTATGGTTCCTCTCGTCCGCTACGCCAGCGTCAACGGTATCCCGGTCATGGAACTGCTCGAGCAGAAGTATGGCGCTGACAAAGCACAAGAAGTGATGACCGCCATGGTTGAGCGCACCAAGGCTGCTGGCGGTGAGGTTGTCAAGCTGCTCGGCAACGGTAGTGCCTTCTACAGCCCGGCATCATCGGCAATCGCCATGGCCGAGTCAATCCTCAAGGACCAGAAGCGTGTTCTCCCGGTCTGTGCTCTGCTCAACGGCGAGTTCGGAATTAAAGGTTTCTACGTCGGCGTACCTTGTGTACTCGGCGCTGCCGGTATCGAGAAAATCGTTGAGTTCAAACTTGACGCAACCGAGCAAGCTCTGATGGATAATTCAGTTGCCGCAGTTAAAGAACTTGTCGGCAGCATGAATCTGTAAGCTGACTGATTAGTTGATGTACAAAAAGAAGGGCAATGGGAACATTGCCCTTCTTTCTTTATCCGTACATAAACCTTGTTCGAAAGCATGTAAAAGTTATTTTTACTCAACTTTTCCATGCTTCTTTTTACTGTCGCTAGAAACTGGTTTTACAGGTAAAAAACACTGGCACATTCAAGGTTTTGTATGTTAGGATTCCGCCGCTATTCAAATACTAGCTTTCCAAAGATGATCAAAAGAAAAGGAGACGAACCGGAATGAGCAGTCGTAAGGCCGAAATAGAAATTATTGAGCGGTATTGCAAAGGATGTTCAATCTGTGCAGAATTCTGTCCGACAAAAGTCCTGGAAATGGATGCTTTTGTCGTGAAGGTTGTCGATGCAGATGCTTGCATCGCCTGCATGCAGTGCGAACTGCGGTGCCCGGATTTTGCCATTAAAGTTCACAAGAACTAAACACTAACAGGAGGTCGTAAACCGTGGCTAAGAAAGTTGCTCTGCTACAGGGGAACGATGCATGTGCCCAAGGCGCAATGTACGCCGGTTGTACGTTTTTCGGCGGGTACCCCATCACCCCTTCTACGGAAGTTGCAGAAGTTCTGTCAATAGAACTTCCGAAGATAGGTGGCAAATTCATTCAAATGGAAGACGAAATCGGCGCAATGGCTTCAATCCTTGGCGCTTCCCTGACCGGATCTAAAGTACTGACCGCAACATCCGGACCGGGCGTCTCCCTCAAACAGGAGTTGATCGGCTATGCCTGCATCGCCGAAATCCCCTGTGTCATCATCAACGTTATGCGTGGTGGCCCGTCCACCGGTATGCCGACCGGCCCCGGTCAGTCGGATGTCCAGCAGGCGCGTTGGGGCACCCATGGCGACCATGCGACCATCGCAGTCGCCCCGGCATCAGTTCAGGAGATTTTTTCTGAGACTGTTCGTGCCTTCAACCTGGCTGAGAAATACCGGATGCCGGTTCAGGTCCTTTTTGATGAGATCGTCGGTCACATGCGTGAGCGGATCGAGTTTCCCGAACCGGGCGAACTGGAAATTATCGACCGTGAGGCACCAACTGACTCACCGGAAGACTACAAGCCGTTCGATGCGTCGAAAACCGATGTGCCGCCGTTGGCTGCCTTTGGCTCCGAGTACAAGTTCCATGTCACCGGCTTGAATAAAGCTGCTGACGGTTTCCCGACTACTAAAGCTGAGCTGGTTGACGCTGAAGAGCGCCGTCAGGTCTCCAAGGTTGAAAAGCCGGAAGCCCGTGCTTATATCGAATCAAACGAAGAATACCTGACCGAAGACGCAGAGGTGATCATCTTCGCCTACGGCTCAACCAGCCGCTCTGCCCGTTACGCGGTCAATGAACTTCGTAAGGAAGGCATCAAGGCTGGTCTGTTCCGTCCGATCACCCTCTGGCCGTTCCCGGAAAAGCGTATTGCCGAACTGGCTCAACAGGTCAAAGCGATCGCTGTTGCAGAGATGAACCTCGGTCAGATGCTGCTTGAAGTCGAGCGCATTGCCAAGGGCGCCTGCGAAACCCCCTTCATCGGTCGCGTTGACGGCGAGCCGATCAATCCGGGCCAGCTCATCGCTCTGGTTAAGGAGGCACTCTAATGGCTTATGATTACGAAAAATCGATCCGTCCCGGCAAGCTACCGCACATCTGGTGCCCAGGCTGTGGTCACGGCATCGTTATGAAAGGGCTGATCCGGGCCATGGACCCCTGCGAACTTGATCGCAAAAACACCGCACTTGTCTCCGGTATCGGTTGCGCTAGCCGCCTCCCCGGTTATATTGACGCCTGCACCCTGCACACCGCTCATGGCCGTGCAGCAGCATTTGCCACCGGCGTCAAGATGGCCAAACCGGAAATGAACGTAATTTGTGTAGGTGGTGACGGCGATGGCACCGCTATCGGCGGCAACCACTTCATCCACGCCTGCCGACGCAACATCGATATGACCTATGTCATCATGAACAACTACATCTACGGCATGACCGGTGGTCAGTTCTCGCCTTGTACCCCGACCGGGCACAAAGCTTCGACTACTGTCTATGGCAATCCGGATCCAATCTTTGACATCAGCAAGCTGGCCATCGGCGCCGGAGCGACCGTTGTTGCCCGGACCACCGCTTTCCATGCTACCCAGATTGACAAGCTGATTGTTCAAGGGATCAAGCATAAAGGAATGGCAATCATCGAAGTTATTGATGACTGCCCGACCACCTATGGTCGTCGTAATAAATTCCGCAGCGTTATCGACATGATGATCCGCCTGAAAGAACAGGCTGTTCCGGTTGCAGCAGCATCGAAGATGACCGCTGAGCAACTCGAAGGAAAATTCCTGACCGGCGTACTGCACAAAGAAGAGCGTCTTGAGTACACCGATTCGTACGCAAACGTTATCGAAACGGCTAAAAAAGCCTGATCATTTACCGAAACGGAGAATATCAATGGCTGAAAGATTTGAAATTCGCTTTTCCGGCGCTGGTGGTCAGGGACTGATCACCGCCGGAATTATACTCGCAGAAGCGGCTTCCATCATCGAAGGGAAGCACGCTGTCCAATCACAGAGCTACGGCCCTGAAGCCCGTGGTGGTGCATCGAAAGCGGAAGTTATTATTTCCGACGGTCCGATTGACTACCCGAAGGCAACTGTTGTTGACGCCTGTCTGGCTATGACCCAGGAAGCCGCAGACAAGTACGCCAACGGCATCAAAAAAGGCGGCGTACTGTTGCTCGACTCGGACTTTGTCAAGAATGAGCCGAAAGGGGACTTTAAAATCTACAAGTTCCCAATCATCCGTACGGCCAAAGAAGAAGTCGGCCGCGAGATCGTCGGTAACGTTGTTGCGCTCGGCGCGATGATAGCTCTGACCGATGTCGTTAAACGTGATTCTGGTGAGAAAGCAGTTCTGGCCAAGGTGCCTGAAGCTTTCCTCGACCTGAACAAAAAAGCCTACAGTTTGGGCTATGATAAAGTTAAAGAACTGCTCAAGTAATAGCGTTCTGTATGTTTTAATTCAAGAGCCTGTCGGATAATCCGGCAGGCTCTTTTTTTTCAGCAATCGCGGGATTTATGTTATTTGTTTATTCTTTGCTATCTAGCAGACTGTCGGACTTTCCATGAACAGGCTACCAGGAGGAGATCATGAGCTTTCCCAAACCCTTTTTCCGCTTTCGTCCGCATCCCTGGCACGGCCTGAGCGTCGGGCCAAAACCGCCGGAAATAGTTCACGCTTATATAGAGTTGACCCCGTTTGATCGTGTGAAATACGAGATCGACAAAGAGACCGGTTACTTGCGGGTTGATCGTCCGCACCGGGCCAGTTCGGTACCACCCAACCTCTACGGCTTTATTCCGCAAACCTTCTGCGGCAAGCGGGTTGCTGCCCTGTCCAATAAAACCGATATCGCTGATGGTGACCCACTCGATATCTGCGTCATAAGCGAACGCCCGATCAGCCAACCGGAAGTTATCCTCAACGCCAAGGTTGTTGGCGGCCTGCAGATGATAGATCAAGGTGAAGCCGATGACAAAATCATCGCTGTACTGGCTAACGACAACCTCTACTCACACATTGATGATATTTCCGAGTTACCGGATGTATATGTCGAACGACTACGGCACTATTTCAGCACCTACAAGCTGATCCCAGGGCAAGATACAGTAGTCGATGTGTCAGATGCCTATGGCCGGGAGCATGCTTTCAAAGTTATTAATGCGGCGATCGCAGATTATGAGGAAACTTATGGTAGCGAATAATCCAACCATGCAGCTGACCGCGATCGGCAGCATTAGCACTCCCTACTCCAGCCTCGCTGACTGTCCGCGCAATATCGGCCAAACCAAAGACGAATGTAAGATTATTCTTTCAGACACGTATCGGGCCGGCCTTGACGGGCTGCATCAAGGCGATGACATCCAGATCCTGTACTGGCTTGATCAGGCAAACTTCACTGAATTGATCCAAACATCGAGGAAATCAGGTGAACGCAAAGGGGTTTTTGCCCTGCGTAGCCCGAACCGACCAAACCCGATTGGTAGCGCCGTACTCAACATAAATGATATTACGGATACGGAGTTAACGGTCCGGGGTCTTGACTGTCTGAATGGAACCATCCTGCTCGATATCAAACCGGCTTTTAAGGGCTGAAATCTCTTTGCCTTGGACTAAAATCAGGTTATCATCCTCAGCACAATTACATATGAGGTTTACATGAATCGACTAAAACTACTAAAGCAAAATAACAGAACCTGGGCAGCACGGGTCACCGCCGAGGATCCCGGTTTTTTTAATCGGCTGGCCGAGAAACAATCTCCGGAATACTTATGGATCGGTTGCTCAGACAGTCGGGTGCCGGCCAATGAGGTCGTCGACCTGCTCCCCGGTGAACTTTTTGTCCACCGCAACGTCGCCAATATGGTCATCCATACCGACCTCAACTGCCTCACCGTTGTCCAATACGCCGTTGAAGTTCTCAAGGTCAAACATATTATCGTCTGTGGTCATTACGGTTGCGGCGGTGTCAATGCCGCGTTGCAAAGTAATAGCCGTAAAGGGTTAATTGAAAACTGGCTCTGCCATATCAAGGATGTATACTGGAAACACGAGGCGTTGTTTGCTGGCATAGAAGATGAGAAAAAACGCAGTAACCTGATGTGTGAATTGAATGTTATAGAGCAGACGGCCAACATCTGCCGAACCACAGTCCTGGGCGACGCCTGGGAACGAAATCAAGAGATTGCAGTGCATGGCTGGATTTACGATATTCACGACGGATTGATTCGCGACCTGAATATCAATGTTGCAGGAGACGACAACTTCCAGGAGGTTTATCGACAGGCACTTAAAGCCCTGAAAAAATAACAGTTTCCAAACGAACCAAAAAGGGCCATACACATTGTGCATGGCCCTTTTCTATTTAAACTGGAGCAAAAATTCTAGCCATGCTCCGCAATAAATTTCTCCGCCAAAGCGACTTCTGCTTTGCTGCCGATAAAGATCGGAGCCCGCTCGTCAATCGACTTCGGGGTGACATCGAGAATAGGTTGTCTACCGTTAGAAGCTGCGCCACCGGCCTGTTCAACCAGATAAGCCATCGGATTCAATTCAAACAGTGTACGCAATTTACCTTGTGGTGAATCGGTCAGATGCGGATACATAAACAGCCCACCACGTTTGATCAACACCTGATTAATATCCGGCACGAAACCGCCACTGTAACGCAGCTTGATGCCGGTTGTTTCCAGGTGTTGAACAAACTTTTCTGTCCCGATCGAATATTTACTGCGCAACCCGCCCGGAGCATACACCTGGGCCGGACCAGACATGGTTATATTCTCTTGCACCAGATCGTATTCCATTAACTGGTTCATGGCAAATTCGTGCACACCGTTGCCGAATGATAAAACCAGAGTAGTCCGTGGCCCATAAAGAATATACATAGCTGCAATCTGGTTACGACCCGGCTGCAGTACAGATTCACCTTCATAAATCGAAATAATAGTGCCAACCGCAAGATTTACATCGACCAGAGAAGAACCATCAAGTGGATCGAATGCGACTGAAAATCTTCTATTTGATGTATGTGTAACCGAAATAATCTCAGGAACTTCTTCAGAGACCATATTTGCTACGACGCCGGAATTAGAGATCCGCTTTTGCAGAATTCTATCCGACAACACATCAAGAGCCAGCTGCTCTTCACCGTACAGGTTGGAAGTGCCAGCTACACCGAGGTCGCCGGTCCGAATAGCATTGATAATATATTTCGTTGCATCTGAAATTTCACAAATCAACCGGATAAGATCCCGGTCAATATTCTGTTCCCGAAGATAACGACGTAAATCTATCTGAAAGCGGGTTTTCCCCCGATCTGCACTCATGCAAGTCTCCTGTCTACGTAATAGATGCGCGCTAGTTTAGTCGATCAGGCGGCCCAGAGCAAGCCTTGTCGACAATATATTCTTGACCACCACTAAGAGAGTGGTAGGATAAGGTTATTCAATTGATATGGAGGCATTATGACAGACCAGAACGAATCAAACGAGATTACCCAAACGACATCAGCGAAAATTATTGAAGCAACGAAGAAGACCATACACAGTGCAACCTTCAAAGCAAATCAGTACAAAAAAATAGTGCAGAAAAAAATAGACCTGAATGCGGTGCAAAAAAAGATCGCCACAGCGCATACCGACCTTGGTAAACTTATTGACGATCTACGTGAGGCCGGTGAGAAAAGTATCCTGTCCAAGCCGCCGGTAAAAGAGATGTTCTCCCAGATCGACACCTTGAAACAGGCCGCAGCTGATCTCCTGGCCGACATTGAAACATTGAAAAATGCAGAGGAGTCGGTTGACCAACCGACACCAGAACCGCCAAGTTCGGATACAGAATAACGCATTGGCCTATACTGTTATTCTTTCAATAATTAAGTTAGCTTGGATTAATTAGGAAATAGTCAGGATTCAATATATTCTAACTATCTAATTAAGAACGCTTTTTTAAGTATATTTAATATATTGCCTTGACAATGACCTTATTGTGCTTTAGCGTGTATTAAAATATTTTCTTTCCGAAACGGCAAAACTGGAGCAATCCAGTGACGCAAAACTGCGGGTCCCTAGTGGATAGCCGGGTTGTCGAAGATACACTTGATTAATATCAAGAGCCCACTTCGGCGTGAATGTGGGCTCTTTTTTGTTTTAAGCAGTACATATTGTTTTTCAAGCATCTACTTAAGACACACTCACACGGACAGGCTAAATCGGTTGCCTTTTTAGCCTACCCAGTCACCCTAATGGAGGAGATTATGAGAAGGATTCTAACCACCCTTGTGACCTTGATTTTTGTGTTTGGCCTGGTTCAACCACTGTTTGCTGCTGACACCCTGACCTGCTGGTTCCCACCAGGCTGGAAGAGCAAAGCTTCACAAGCGCAGTCCATCGCAAAAGCGTTATCGACATCGGACGTTAAAGTTCGGCCACGTATAGCCAAGAGCTATCCGGAAATCCTCAAAGCTTTTGATT
>CBDUUF010000060.1:0-7815 GCA_965370375.1 uncultured Desulfuromonadaceae bacterium | reverse complement strand
ATTTTTTGCTTACTTTTTGTTGACGCCTGGACAAAAAGTAAGGCGTCTGGCGGGACGCGCCCCGCCGGTCTTGATTTGAGTTTTAAAGAGTTCTAAATAGCTACGTCCAGTCAGAACTACTCCAACATCCCCTTGGAAGACATCACCGTCTCAATCCGCGGATCCAACCCGGTCGCCTCATCCAGTGCCCGGCCAAACGCCTTAAAAATCGCCTCGACAATATGATGTAAATTCTCGCCATAAGCGAGATTCACATGGATATTAGCGCCGGAGTGATTACAAAAAGCGGTAAAAAACTCCTCAACCAGTTCGACATCAAACTCACCGACTTTCGCCTTCGGCAGATCGGCATTGAAAACCAGAAACGGCCGACCGGAGAAATCAAGAATAACCGAGGCGAGAGCCTCATGCATCGGCATGGTACCGCGTCCGAAGCGGCGGACACCGGTCTTGTCACCCAGAGACTGTTTAAACGCCTCGCCGAGGCAGATACCGACATCCTCAATCGTGTGGTGAGCATCAATCTCCAGATCACCCACGGCCTTGACCGTCAGATCGAAAAAACCGTGCCGGGCCACCTGATCGAGCATGTGATCGAAAAACGGCACACCGGTCTCAACCGTATATTCACCACGGCCATCCAGATCAAGCTGGAGACTAATCTGTGTCTCTTTGGTGTTGCGCTCTATGGTTGCTTTACGCGACATAATCCCTCCAAGTGTCGTGTCAATGATGAAATGGCGTAATACAACGCCGATATTTTTTGTGCCAGCAAGGCTTGTCTTGAGTTACATAGTAATAACTACTCAGCTCAAGACTTAACGAAGCTGGTGCGAAAAAGAGCAAGTTGGAAACGTCAGTTTGTCATTGACACGGCGCTAGTCCTTTAATCGAATCGATACCGACCGCGCGTGAGCGGTCAAGCCTTCGAGTTCGGCAATCTGAATAATCTGTTTGCCGAGCCGCTTGAGTCCGTCCGGAGTAAAATGAACCAAACTCGATTTTTTAACGAAATCTTCAACTCCGAGCGGCGAAAAGAAACGTGCTGTGCCACCGGTCGGCAAGGTATGGTTCGGTCCGGCCAGATAATCACCAGCCGCTTCCGGCGTGTGGTGGCCGAGAAAAATAGCGCCAGCGTGACGGATGTTATCGAGAATCGCATACGGATCATCGACTGCTAGCTCAAGGTGCTCCGGGGCGATCCGGTTACTGAAATCGATCGCTTCCTGCAAATCCGCGGCGACTATGACCGCTCCGTAACTGTCGATCGACTGCCGGGCAATGCTGCTACGCGATAGCGTTTCTAGCTGCGCTTCGACTTCCGTCTGCACCTGTTGCGCCATGTCGGTGTCGGTTGTAATCAGAATTGACGAGGCAAGCTCATCGTGCTCGGCCTGCGACAGCAGGTCAGCCGCCAGATGGGCAGCGTTACCACTACCGTCATTGATGATCAGAATTTCGCTCGGCCCGGCTATCATATCAATATCGACTTGCCCGAACACCTGCTTCTTGGCGGTCGCTACATAAATATTGCCTGGCCCGGTAATCTTGTCGACCCTCGGCACGCTGGCCGTGCCGTAGGCGAGCGCCGCCACGGCCTGAGCGCCGCCGATCCGGAAGATTTTGTCAACGCCGGCCAGTTTGGCTGCGGCCAGCACGTACGGATTAACTTCGCCACCCGGCATCGGCACCGTCATAATCACTTCTTTGACGCCGGCGACCTTGGCCGGCACCGCGTTCATCAGCACCGAAGACGGGTAAGCTGCCTTGCCACCGGGAACGTAAATTCCGACTCGATCAAGTGGTCTGACCATCTGGCCGAGACGAATATCCGGTTCGTCGTCCGTCATCCAGGTCTCTTGCACCTGGCGGCGGTGGAATGTGGCGATCCGTTCAGCGGCCAGCTCCAGTGCGGCCAACGCCTCCGGCTCGACCGCCTGCATCGCCTGATCTATCTCGTCCTGACTGACCTGCACGGTTTCAGCGGTCAGATTGAGATGGTCAAACCGGCTGGTATAGGTAAACACCGCCGCGTCACCATCACGCCGCACCGCTTCGATGATCTCACGTACCGTCTCTTCAACTCCCTCCGGAGTCTGCTCGGCCCGCTGCAGAATCGTTTCGAAAGCCGCTGTAAAATCGGCATCATCAAACTTGAGTATCGCTATCATCCTGTGCCTCTATCAGTTATTTACGAGATCCGAATCTCCGAACCGATAACCTTTTCCAAATCGTCAATGATTTTTGTGATCTGGCGATGCTTGGTTTTCAGACTGGCCCGGTTAACGACCAGACGGGTAGTCACCTCAGCGATCGTCTCGACTTCGACCATACCGTTGTCACGCAGGGTGGCTCCGGTCGAAACCAGATCGACAATCCGCTCCGACAAACCGACCAGCGGTGCCAATTCGATCGAACCATACAATTTGATCAGCTCAACCTGAATACCGCGTGCAGCGAAATATTTTTCAGTAACATTCGGGTATTTGGTCGCAACGCGAATATTCGACCAGTTGGCCGGATCATCCTGATCCTTGAGCTCTTTCGGCTCGGCGACCACCAGTCGACAATAACCGAATTTCAGATCGAGCAGCTCGTACAGATCCTTCTCCTGTTCAAGCAGGGTGTCTTTGCCGACCACACCGATATCGGCGCAACCATATTCAACATAAGTCGGAACATCGGTCGCCCGAACCGCCATAAAACGATAGCCCTGGTCGCGGTTTTCGAACACCAGCTTGCGATTATTTTCGGCCATCTCCGGACAGGTAATGCCGATCTGTCCAAACAGCTCCATCGAGTCCTGCATGATCCGCCCTTTAGGCAGAGCAAAGGTAATCCCGTTATTCATCAATCTCCCTCTCAGGCCGACTGCCGCTCGATAACGGCGCCGAGTCCCTTCAGTTTCTCTTCGAGTTTTTCGTAGCCACGATCGAGGTGATAGATTCGCGCAACCTCGGTGGTATTTTCTGCCGCCAGCGCCGCAACAATCAACGAAGCACTCGCCCGCAGATCAGTCGCCATAACCGGTGCGCCGCAGAGGTTAGTTTGCCCCTTGACGGTCGCGACATGACCATCAATAACAATATCAGCACCGAGCCGCTGTAATTCGCAGACGTGCATAAAACGATTCTCAAAAACCGTCTCCGAAATCACACTGGTGCCATCACCGAGCAGCATCAGCGCCATAAATTGCGCCTGCATATCGGTCGGAAAACCGGGATGTGGCTGGGTCTTGATATTGATGGAACGGATCGGACCATTACGCCGCACCCGCACAGACTCGCCATCACCGGTCACTTCAACACCGGCCTCGCGCAGCTTGCTGACAAACGCTTCCATATCCGACAGTCGCGCACCGTCAACCTGAACATCACCGTCAGTCATCGCTGCAGCGATCATATAAGTTCCGGCTTCGATTCGATCCGGCATAACCCGATAGTCGAGCGGCTGGAGTTTTTCCACCCCCTCGATCGTCACATTTGCAGTACCAGCCCCTGATATCTGTGCGCCCATGCTGATCAGGGCCTTGGCCAGATCAACGATCTCCGGCTCACGTGCGGCATTTTCCAGCACCGTGGTCCCTTCGGCCAGAACTGCGGCCATCATCAGGTTTTCAGTGCCGCCGACGGTCGGATAATCAAAACAGATCCGGGCGCCACGCAGACGATCGGCCCTGGCTTCGACATAACCGTGGTCAAGAGTGATCTCGGCCCCGAGCGCCTCCAAACCTTTGAGATGCAGATCGATCGGTCGCGCGCCGATGGCGCACCCGCCCGGCAAGCTGACCCGGGCATGACCGACACGGGCCAATAGCGGTCCGAGAACCAGAACCGAGGCCCGCATGGTTCGAACCAGATCGTAGGGCGCCTCATCACTGCGAATATTATCGGCATTAACCGTAAAAGAATCACCGTCGCGCTTAACTTCACCACCGAGAATCGACAACAGTCGATCAACCGTATCTATATCGCGCAGCTCCGGCACATTGCTCAGTCGATGCGTACCCGGTGCCAGCAAGGTGGCGAATAACAGTGGCAACGCCGCGTTCTTCGCCCCGCTGACCCGGACCGTCCCCTTTAAAGGACGGCCACCATGTATAACTATTTTTTCCAAACTCTATTCCTCAAATACGGCCGCAGACAACGCGCGGAATGCCCGCATAGTCATTACGCAGCGTAATGTCATTAAACCGAGCCGTGCGCAGCAGATCTGCGACCGGATCAGACTGATTAATTCCGACTTCCAGTAACAGCCAACCACCGGCAACCAGACGTGCTGGCGCTTGCTCAACTATCTGCCGATAAGCCGCAAGTCCGTCAGCACCGGCAAACAGGGCCTGATACGGTTCGTGGTCGCGCACCTCCGGCATAAGCTCATCCCGATCACCTTCCGGGATATACGGCGGGTTGCTAACGATCATACTGTACGGTCCACCGGTCAACCGAGCCAGATCTTCCTGCCGGAAAACAATTCGTTCACCGACTCCGTTCAACTCGGCATTCTGTGTAGCGACAACCAACGCCTCGGCACTGTTATCAATAGCTTCAACCTGAACCTGCGGCTTTTCATGGGCAATGGCGATCGCGATGACGCCGCTGCCGGTGCCGATATCCAGAACCGTGTCGCTGACTTCCAGACGTTCAAGCGCCTCTTCGACCAGCACCTCGGTGTCGCCCCTCGGCACCAAAACCGACGGTGAAACCATAATCGGCAATGACCAGAATTCACACTTGCCGAGGATATAGGCGATCGGTTCACGCGCCGCCCGCCGTTTAACCAACGCCCGGTAGGATGTCAATTCAGCGGTGTTGAGCGGTCGATCGTACTGCAGATAGAGCCCGACCCGATCAAGATCGAGCACTTCGGCCAGCAACAGTTCGGCATCGAGCCGGGCGCTCTCTATCGCCTGTTCACGAAAATAGTCGGCTGTCCATTCAAGAATCCGGACAACAGTCCAGGTTTCGCTCAAGTCAGCTCTCCTGCCCGGCAAGGGCTTCGGACTGATAGTGGGTCAGCAGCGGCTCGATAACATCATCAAGCTCGCCCTGCATAATCGCATCGAGTTTATACAGGGTCAAGCCGATCCGATGATCGGTACAGCGGCCCTGCGGAAAATTATAGGTACGAATCCGGCCACTCCGGTCACCACTGCCGACCTGGGATTTACGGTCTGCCGCCTGTTCAGCCTGCTGCTCGGCCAGCATCATATCATAAAGTCGCGACTGCAGAACCTTCATAGCCTTGGCCCGGTTTTTATGTTGTGATTTTTCATCCTGACAGGAGACCACCAGCCCGGTCGGAAGGTGGGTCAGACGGATTGCCGATTCGGTCTTGTTGACATGCTGACCACCGGCTCCGGAGGCGCGAAACAGATCTACGCGCAAATCGCCCGGATCGATGTTGACCTCAACATCGTCAACCTCCGGCAGTACCGCTACTGTGCAGGCAGAAGTGTGAATGCGCCCCTGTGATTCGGTTGCCGGCACCCGTTGTACCCGGTGGACACCACTTTCAAATTTAAGCCGGGAATAGACTTTTTTGCCACTGATCAGGGCGATTACTTCCTTAATCCCGCCCGCTTCCGATTCGGACATACTGATCAACTCAATCTTCCAGCCATTACCGTCAGCATAGCGACTGTACATCCGAAACAGATCTCCGGCGAACAGCGCCGCCTCATCACCGCCGGTACCGGCGCGAATCTCAAGGATAATATTTTTCCCATCGTTCGGATCCGTCGGTCGCATCAGCTGTTTCAGTTGTTCAACCAGCTTGGCCTGTTGCTCTTCCAGTGCCGGCAACTCTGCCTTGGCGATCTCGCCCAGATCAGGATCCTGCAGCAGTTCGCGGTTGCCGACAATTTCTGCTTCAACCTGGCGGTACGCAGCGTAAGTTTCGACCACTCCGGATAGTTCCGAGTGTTCCTTGGTCAGTGACCGGTACTTTTCCTGGTCGGCAATGGTCTTCGGGTCAGACAACAACCCTTCAACCTCACGGAAACGATCAACTACTTTTTCAAGTTTTTCGATGTTATGCATGATGTCAAGCCGGAATAATTAAGGCCCCGCAGCAAGACGGAGCCAGTGTAAGTTTAAAGCTCGGAAAATTCCTGACGAACCTCGGTGATGGCACCGCAGGTCATCTGCCCTTCCGGACACGGCCCGTCAACGCATCCGGGACCCGCTTTGGCAAACAACATAGGCGCAATCGAACGAGCCTGGCGCAGCATCTCTTTGGCCATCAACTGAATTTCCCATTGCGCCCTGCGACAGCAACGCAACAGAAAGAAATGCCGCAATTCGCGGGCATTCATAGTAATCACTATTTTGGTTGTTGCCGCATTCGGCAACAGAAAACGGGCATCCTCGGCCGGAATTCCAGCCTCGATCATCTCACGGTACAGCTCATGAATTCCATCCAGCATCGCCTCGAAACGGCTGGCCAATTCCGGTGCATCTGCCAGAGATGGCGGCGTAACCGCCTCAAAACGATCACTGTGCGACACATAACGCTGACTCTGTTGTGAAAAAGAAGCGAGACGATGCCGTACCAGTTGATGTGAGCAGGCGCGGCTGATCCCTTCAACGCCGAAGGTGAACACGGCATGTTCGAGAACGGAAAGATGCCCCAGTTCGAGAATTTTCCGTAGCAAGGTCTCCTGCTCGGACTGCTCTCGCGCCATCAGATTTTCGATGGTCGAGGCCGAATAACAGAGGCGTGCCGCAGCAGCAACAACCTTTTCCGGTTCGGGGGTATGAGTCAGCAACTGAACACGCATCGCCATCTTCCGGGTCCTGTTACGAATCCCGGAGAATCCGGGAGAAAAGAAATATGGCTGATGAAAAACCCTTGTCTGCAGCGTTGCCTTTGCTCGCGTCACTGCAACATAGCTAGAGCTACGTTGCGTTTCTCAATCTAAAGGCGCCTTGCATACAGGCGTTTTTGATCAGCCGAAAAAACCGCGCTTATCAATAAAAAGGAAACGGCCCCGCAAGGCCGTTTCCGACTGATTATTTACGGTTGTATTTCTTGCGGAAACGCTCGATCCGGCCGGCAGTATCAATCAGTTTCTGTGTACCGGTAAAAAACGGATGGCAAGAAGAACAGATTTCTGTGCTGACCTCACCGCCGCGGGTGGAGCGGGTTTCAAAACTGTTGCCACAGTGACATTTGACGGTTACGGCTTCGTACTTCGGGTGAATGCCTTCTTTCATACTCTTGACTCCTTAAAAGTGGCCTGGCGGGTACAGACCTGATTAATATCTATCGTGAAACGATTATTTTTATCACGTCTAAAGACCCCACGCAAGGTTCTTCTTGCGGTTATCTTTACTGATTCATGCTTTCGAAAAATTCAGCATTGGTCTTCGTGTCACAGAGCTTGTCGAGCAGAAACTCCATACTGTCTACCGGCTTCATGGTCGACAGCACTTTACGCAACAACCAGATCCGCTGCAAGCTGGTCTCATCCATCAGCAACTCTTCTCGCCGGGTACCCGACTTATTGATGTCGATCGCCGGGAACATTCGCTTCTCAACCAGACGCCGATCGAGCTGCAATTCGGAATTGCCGGTTCCTTTAAATTCCTCAAAAATAACCTCATCCATCTTGCTGCCGGTGTCGACCAGAGCGGTAGCAATAATAGTCAGGCTGCCACCCTCTTCAATATTCCGGGCTGCGCCGAAGAACCGCTTCGGTTTGTGCAGCGCGTTCGAATCAACACCACCGGACAGAATCTTGCCGCTCGGCGGTACAACCGTATTATAAGCCCTTGCCAGACGGGTGATCGAATCGAGTAGAATGACAACGTC
>CBDUUF010000059.1:0-7829 GCA_965370375.1 uncultured Desulfuromonadaceae bacterium | reverse complement strand
CTTAAAGAAAAGCCTGTAAGTTAGTATAATTCTATCAACTCATACTCTATCAGCAAACCGTCCACCACAAGTTCAACTACGTCACCAACCTTTTTACCGAGCAAATCCTTGCCCAGAGGAGAATTAGGTGTAATCACAACTACCTCAGCATCATTATGGTCAAACTTCAACCCTCCAGCAGCCGGTCCAAGGAAAATTGATCTGTGAATTCCTTTACTCGATTCAATCACCACGTAGGCCGTCAAAAAAACCTGATCTTGCGATGTAAAACTACGCCCGGAAAGTGTTCGATAAACATTGATCGCTTGAGCAATTTCCTGGGCCCGGTTTGCTTGCCCTTGTGCAACATATGAAGACTCAAGGGCCAGCGTTTCATATTTATTATCTGGCAGATTTTCCGGGTCAGTTGCGGCCTGATGGGCTGAGCTGGCCGCCTGAAGCAACAGCTGCTGGTCGAGAGTCAATCGATCGATGATTGCTTGAATAAGTAGTTTTTTATCCACTATTAATCCCACCATTAAAAATGGGGACAGAATCAACTTCTGTCCCCACTAGTTATCTGAACCAACTGTGCTATTGCTTAAAGCAGTTCCAGCCCGGAAAAGAAGTACGGGATTTCAAACGCTGCAGTCTCCGGAGCATCAGAACCATGCGTCGCATTCTCGCCGATGTTGGAGCCAAATTCCTTACGCATGGTTCCCTTTTCTGCTTCAGCCGGATTAGTAGCACCCATCAGGTCACGCCATTTCTTGATCGCGCCCTCAGCTTCAAGTGCCATAACGATACAAGGGCCACTGCTCATGAATTCGGTCAACTCACCGAAAAACGGACGCTCTTTATGGACATAATAAAAACCTTCAGCTTCAACTTTACTCATATAAAGCTTCTTGATGCCAACAACTTTAAATCCTTCAGCATAGATGCGAGCGAGAATTTTCCCGGTGTTGCCGGCAGCAAAAGCATCGGGCTTGATAATTGCGAATGTCTGTTCCATTTGTTTATCTCCTAGTAATCAGATCGTTTTAAAAGCGGTGGTTATGTAGCACCCGCAATAGGAAAAGTCAAGGTAAACAGGGGTATAGTTCGGGTAAATTTAAAATGAAGCAATCTTAAATGGAAGCCTGTAATGATGCGAGTAAGGCGTGTAAAGCTTTACCCCGGTGGCTGATACGGTTTTTGGTCTCAATCGGCAGCTGGGCCAGAGTCAAGCCGTACTCACGCACCATAAAGAGTGGATCGTAGCCGAAGCCACCATCACCTTGACGATGATCCAGAATTACTCCCTTGAGGATGCCGCTAAAGTGTGCGATATCCCCATCCGGGTCAACCAGAACCAGTGCACAGTGAAAAGCAGCCTGACGATCGGCAGCAACGACAGCTGATAGATCCTCAAGCAGTTTTATATTATTGTCAGCATCAGTAGCTTTTTCGCCAGCAAACCGGGCAGACAGGACACCGGGAGCGCCGTTCAGAGCATTAACTGCCAGGCCCGAATCATCTGCAAGGGTCAAACAACCGGTATGCTCAGCAATAGTCAGAGCCTTCTTTTCAGCATTTCCAGCAAAGGTGTCAGCATCCTCAACAACTTCGGGGGACTCAGGAAAAGCATCCAGGCCAAGAACATTAAATGGCGCATCGCGTAACAATGCGCGTATTTCCCGCAGTTTGCCCGGATTGCGGGTAGCTATAACCAGATCCCGCATCACCCCTTTATCGCCTCTTGTTGCAGCTCTGCCAACTGGCGGCAACCGGCCAATGCCAGATCACGCAGAGCGTCCATTTCAGCGATGGTAAACGGCACCTCTTCGGCCGTCCCCTGAACTTCAACAAAACGTCCATCACCGGTTATGACATAGTTCATATCGACATCGGCTGTTGAATCTTCTGAATAATCAACATCAAGCAACGGTGTTCCGTTAACAATCCCGACACTGACAGCCGAAACCGTTCCGATCAGCGGTGACGCCTTTATTATCCCCTGCGCAATCAACCCATTGAGTGCCAATGACAGTGCGACATAGGCACCGGTAATCGATGCGGTTCGAGTACCACCGTCGGCTTGAATAACATCACAATCAATCAATATTGACCGCTCGCCAAGTTTTTCCAAGTCTACTACCGCTCGCAACGAACGGCCGATCAAGCGCTGAATCTCATGTGTTCGGCCGCCAACCTTGCCACGGGTCGACTCACGAGAACTACGTGAATGGGTAGCACGGGGCAGCATCGAATATTCGGCCGTGACCCAACCTTTGCCCTGCCCGCGCAGAAATGGCGGGACTTTCTCTTCAACCGTCGCGTTGCACAGCACTCTGGTCTCACCAAAAGAAACCAGCACCGAACCTTCTGCATAACGAGTATAGCCACATTCAAAACGTATCGAGCGTAGTTCCGTCGGCACCCGGCCATCAGCTCTTTTCATGTTATCAGTCATCTAATCGACCCCTTTACCCCTTCTTTGCCAAATATTTCCAAACCATTAAACAAACCGGTTGCCAATCGAACCTGACCTTCATCCCTACTGAGCAACAGGCTCTCTTCAGGATGGCTCAGGTATCCCATCTCTATTAATACTGTCGGCAAGTTGCCGCGGCCAAGCGGCAACAATGGTGCCTCAACAACCGCCTGAACCATTAAACCCTCATTACGCAGAGCATCTGCCAAAGCATTGGCCAGACGTAAACTTTCACCATCACTTTTTGACTCTTCATCATTGCGAATGTAGAGATAAATCCCCGACGCTTCAGAACTTAATGACACCTGAGCATGCAACAATAAAAGTGCATCAACCTCCGGCTCGGTCGCCGGCTTAAGGTGTTCCTGCAAGGTAAGGCCATAATCAGCATCTCGTGATAGATAAACAGGAATACCGAGGTTCATTTTTACGATTTTTTGCAGGTGTTGAGCAACGGTCAGCGTTATATCCTTCTCCTTTAACCCATCGAGTCCGATTGAACCTGGATCGTGACCACCGTGCCCCGGATCGATAGCAACCGCACGCAATACTGCGGTATTGCTCGTCTTCTTCTTTTGCAACATAAATGAGAACAGACGATCGAGGGCCGAATCGTCATTTACCGTCTGTTGCATATTCGGATCAAGATTGCGATATAAGATTTGCTCAGAAGTCAGTGAATTGAGATGCTTCAGCACAAAAGTTTCAGTTACGCGGAGACGGTTATCAATAAAACGCGGCTTCTCCTGTAAGGGAATATACTGCTCACCTATACGCAAAAAACGACTGCCGGGCGATATTATCGCTGTACCGCGCACTGATTTGATCCGATAGACATGGTCTACTGCATCCCAGACTCCATCCAGACCCACTGCTGGCAACAAATCATCAATCGGGATATAGACCAAGCCATCGCGATGATAAATTTCATCGATTACCACCGGCGGTTCACCCTGCAGGGTAATCTCAATTGATGCCAAAGCCTGACTGAGAAAAACAGATACAAATATGAGTGCAAAACAGATATTACGCATAACACCTCAATCAAATATTTAAATGCTGGAACAGTGTTCTCTCACCAGGAGACTGTCGGACCATGGATAGTCTGACAGTCTTCTAATCAGGGTAAATCTGGCTTATTGATCGCCATCAACCACCAGACACTTGCCTGTACAAGATGGCAGATCGAGTACTTTCAGCAGTCGTTTGGTCATGGTCTGTTCAAACTCCCGCAACACATTACCACCACCGCGCATCGGCCTCACCTGAGCCCCGGCCGACATCCCGTGGCCACCGGCCGTACCCAGGTCATCAACAACCTTCCGCAGCACATCCCCGGCTATTACCTCCTCCGAAGTGGTTCGGAATGACAATACAGCGCTTTCATCATGCCGGCCAATGCCGAGCACAAAATCTATGCCCTGCATGCGCAATAGAAAATCAGCCATCTCGGCAACCGTCTCCGGAGTATTGATGTCAAACAGATTAAAAACCAGAACCGGGCCATATTGTCGTGCGTTTTCAATCGCCCGGTTGAACAGAGTAAAATACTCAGCCGGAACCTTGGCCTGAGTAATTTTGAAAAGTAGTCGATTATTACTCAGCTGCAGGAGATTGAGGTAAGCTGTTTTATCAGCGAGTCCCCACTCACGGCCAAGATCCTGGGTCTCTGATTTGATCGCATAATACAGAATAGTCGCCAATTTGGTGGCAACATAAACTTCCTGGCAGAGCAGGTACTCATAGAGGATTGTTGCAGCAGCACCATACTCATTTCGCACATCATACAACCAGCTCGATTTCGTCTCCTCGCGCAGCGGATGATGATCGATAATGATATGAACATCGCGATCATGCGGAAAAGAATTGTTTCCAGTACCCGGCTGGGTATCGACCATACAGACGACCCCGAAATCATCTAGATCAAGGTCTTCCAACCGGGATGTTTTGATTTCGAATATATCAATCAACGCACGATTTTCAACCCGGCCAACTACACCTGAATAGGCGATTACCGCCTGCAATTGCGCCTTGACCTCAATCAGATGGCGCAGGGCAAATGCGGCAGCCAAGGCGTCCGGGTCAGGATTGTCGTGGGTAACAATAAGGATTTTACCCTTACCGAGCACGTATTCAACAATCGCATCAGAATTTACACGCGACCGGTCTAAATCGGCGGACATACCGTCTCCTCTTGCAGCAAGTTCAATGCGCGTAAAGCCACAGCAACCGCAGACTGTGCAGACTCCATCGGCTCAACACCCTTAAGAACCAGTCCATTACCCAAAGTCAATACCCGTTTGCCAAGCTTCAGCGCAATTGCAGCTTCAGATAATGTCCCGTACTCGCCATCAATGGCGATCAGAATTTCGGCGGTATGGGCGATTATCACATTACGTGCGTGCCCCACGTTGGTCGGGACCGCAATTGTAACAAACCGATTTGCTTCGTCAGCAGACGATCCCGGCAACAGCCCGAGAACATCGCCGCCAGCCTCACAACACCCTTGTGCAGCGGCCTGCATGACCCCACCGAGGCCACCACAAACCAGCACAACTCCAGCGTCAGCAATACGTTTTCCGACCTCCCGGGCCATCGCAAGCGCGGTGTCGGACGCGTTAGACGCACCGATAATCCCAATTATACGTCGCTGCACTTCAGTACCCCTCAGGCTTTTTCAGCCGCTGGGCAAAACGCTTAAGCAGCAGGCTGTTGGTGATAACCGAGACACTGGAAAACGACATGGCCAGCCCGGCAAATTCCGGTTTCAGGTAGATACCGAATTCCGGGTAGAGCAACCCGGCTGCAATCGGAATGCCGATGATATTGTAGATAAAAGCCCAGAACAGGTTCTGTTTGATTTTAATCAGGGTTTTACGCCCGAGACGAACAGCCCGGACCACGTCGGGCATATTACCCTGGACCAGCACAATATCACCAGCTTCTTTGGCAACGTCGGTTCCGGAACCGACTGCGATGCCGACATCGGCCTGAGCAAGGGCCGGTGCGTCATTGATCCCGTCACCGATCATACCGACACGATAACCCTGATCAATATATTGCCGCACTATCTCCTGCTTCTGCTCGGGCAGCACCTCGGCCTCAACCTGTTCAATGCCGAGACGCTCGGCGGCAGCCATTGCCGCTTCCTTGCGATCGCCAGTCAACATGACACAAGTGATGCCGATCTGTTGCAAAGCGGTAATTGTTTCAACCGCGCCCTTGCGTGGTTTGTCGCGCAGGGCAATAACACCGAGCAGGCGGCCTGACCGGGCAACAAAAACCAGGCTTTTGCCTTCAGCGGCCAGCTCCTGGCCAATAACCACCATCCCTTTGAGGCTGACACCCTGCTCTTCCATCAAAACAGTGCTGCCGAGCAGAACTGTTTCGCCGGCAATTGTACACTTGACACCGTGCCCGCCAATTTCTTCACCATGTTGCGGCGATTCGATAACCAGCTTTTTCGCTCGCGCCCGCTCAACAATGGCAACCGAGAGCGGATGGTTGCTGACCTGCGCCGCACTCGATGCCAGATTCAATAATTCGGCAGTAGTCAAGCCTTCAGCATGCACGGCATCAGTAACCCGGAACTTCCCTTCGGTCAGCGTACCGGTCTTATCAAACAACATCAGATCGATACGGGCAATATTTTCCAGAGCTGACGCCTTTTTTATCAGGATGCCGGCCTGTAGGCCGATGGCACTGCCGATCATGATCGCGGTCGGCGTCGCCAAACCGAGCGCACAAGGGCAGGCAATCACGACAACGGCCACGGCCATACGAAAAGCGAAAACAAATTCGGCTCCGGCCATAATCCAACCGGTAAAAGTCAGCCCGGCAATAAGCACCACCGCAGGTACAAACCAGTTGGAAACAACATCAGCCAGGCGCTGAATCGGTGCCTTGTCGGCCTGGGCATCTTCGACCATCCGAACTATGCTGGCCAGTACCGTCTCATCACCGACGCGTGACGCGCGTATGGTCAATCGCCCGGAACCGTTGACGGTGGCGCCAATCAAGGTGTCGCCAGGCTCCTTGGCGACCGGAACCGGTTCACCAGTCAGCATCGACTCATCAACCGACGTCCGACCTTTGAGCAATTCGCCATCGACCGGAATCTTCTCTCCCGGCCGAACAATTAACACATCGTCGATCTTGACTTCACTTACGGCAACCCGACGTTCATGACCATCCACCAAAACGGTTGCGACATCGGCCTGTAGTGCCAGTAACTGGCTCAAAGCCTGGCTCGCCTTCCCTTTAGCCCGGGCTTCCAGCCATTTACCAAAGCGAATAAACATGATCAGCATGGCGCTGGTCTCAAAGAAAACTTCACCGGAGAGACCAAACAGGTTGTTGGCTGCCAGTATCGAATAACCATAGGCTGCAGTAATACCGAGCGCCACCAGCACATCCATATTGGTCGATAGATTGCGCAGTGAAATAAACGCACCACGATAGAAGGTGAGACCGGCACTGAACTGGGAAATAGTGGCCAAGACCATAATGACATACAGCGTTGCGCTGCCGAAAGGTTGCCACCACATCAACGGCATAATCGGTAAGGCCAGAACGGTTGCCAACAATAACCATTGCAACTCGCGGCGGGATTCCTGCTGGTCACTATCCGCTGTCCGGTTGGCGAGCGGCTGGTAACCGGCTTTCTCTACCGCTTTGAAAATCTCTTACCGACTGGTCAACTCCGGATCAAACTCAACGGTCGTTGATTCATCGGCGAAATTAACCGACACCGCCAGGATTCCGGTTGTCCCCTGTAATCGTTTGGTAATAGTCGCCGCACAGGTCGCACAAGTCATACCACGCACATCGAAACGAAAACGTTCCGAATCATCAGCGGCTGACGCCAACTCCGACAGGGGCACTTCAGCCGGGTTCGCAGCCGCAACAGGCGACGGCGACGGCTCCGGTTCTACTTCAGCGGCAACAGGCGGCTGGCAACTGTAGCCCGCCGCAATGATAGCCTGCTCGAATAAATCCTTGTCGGCCTGCTGAGCATCAAAAGTAATAACAGCAACCGACTGTTCAAGCAGCACATTAACTTCGCGCACTCCGGCGACTGATTGCAAAGCAGCAGTCACCCGGGCAACACACTTGCCGCAACTCATGCCGTAAACCGGGAGTTCAACCCGGGCTAGCGGTTTGTTGGCAGCGTCGTTCAGGCCTTCTTCAGTCTGGCCAGTTTCTGGAAAGAGGGATTGTTGATCAGCCATTCGAAATCTGGATCTGCGAAGGCGTCTTGCAAAAGACGCACATCCTGGTTTGAGACGACTTCAAGCTCGTCTATTGACTCCTGCATTTTCCCCTGACGGGAGAATACGCAGGCACGGTTATAATGCGCCAGAGCATATGCCGG
>CBDUUF010000058.1:0-7915 GCA_965370375.1 uncultured Desulfuromonadaceae bacterium | reverse complement strand
GAGCCACACGCAAGGGATGGAAAAAATAAGGTTCACCAGACTTGCGCAACTGTCCGGAGTGAGAAACACGTCCGAATTCAAAGGCTTGCTGCAGACGATCCATTTCAGAATCAAGCTCGTCTTCGCTCAGCCCACCACCATAGTGAGTGACCAACAACTCCATAATCTCGTTGAACAGGCGCTGTTCATGTTTTGCGTTATACTCAGTCTTCAAACCGCGTAGCAACTCCTCTCAACTGCATCAAATAATTTGCAACAGTGTAATCGTACTTACCCGACTCAGCAAGTAAAAGAATCCTGCAAAATAAAAACGGGGCGAGAAGTGGGCGCTAACCCGGAGGCCATTCCATATCACGACCGCCAAGCAGGTGAAAATGAACATGCCAGACCACCTGGCCACCCGCAGCGTTACAGTTCGTAACCAGACGAAAACCGTCCTCGGAGAAATCGAGATCATGAGCCAACTTACCGGCAACCTGGTATATGTGACCGATCAGCTCATTGTCAGCGGTCGTCAGGTCGAGAACGGTACGAATATGCTTGCGCGGCACGATCAGCAGATGATGCGGGGCCTGAGGCTGGATATCCTCAAAAGCAACAACTGATTCATCTGAATAGACAATCTTTGCCGGGATCTCCCCGGCGGCGATTTTACAAAACAAACAATCTGTCGACATGGCGCCTCACTTTCTACTTAAAAAGTATCTGGATAAAACTCCGGGTAATAACAGACATTGACATTGCAATCCTGACCGAAGCGGGTGCGGTGTGCGGCAAGCGCCTTCTCACGATAAAGCGAGTCTTCCATCCCGGACAAAGCCATATTGATAAATTCATCCGCGAGCAGCACATTTCTGGTTTTCATTACTGACGGCGCACCACGCCCGACAAGTTTGAGACCGGACAATCCCGCCTTATGCAAAGCCGGAACGGCACAAAGGCCGCAACCATGGCGACGATCAGTCTGAGACCATGACGACTGTTGGTCTATTACAGGTTGCAGGGTCGTAGCGCTGTCCGGTTCTACCGCTTCGATCGTATAAGGAGTTTCACAGGGCCAGATTCGATCATGGCTGGAGTGATGAAAGGTGCACAACCCTTCAGTGTTCGGACAATTACCAACCAGCAGAAAAGCATCAAAACTTATGTGCGGCTGAGTTGTAATTATGGCAGCCATTTCAGAGACAGGTAAATGCCGCGGCAATACAATACGGTTAATACCGGCATCAGCATAAACCGCTACAGCTTCACTGTTAGCCAGATGAGCCAGAGTGCTGGCATGCAATTCAAGAGAGGGATATAGCTTTCGGATCCGCCGTAACAACCCGAGGTCGGCCAGAATCAGTCCATCTACACCGGCGTCAACAACTTCGGCTATATAATCGAGCAACGCCGGCATCTGTGCCTCGGTGTAAAATGGCGCATTCAATGTCAGACTGAACCGGACCTGTCGTGCGTGTACCGCAGACAGGATCGCTTGAAGTTCAGCCAGATTATCAATCTGGGCTGCGGCAAAGGTTCTCTGGTTGATAGAGGTGTAGAGACTGAAGTTTTCACTCCACTCGGTCGGCACATAACCACCATATAGCTCCGAAGCTCCGGCATCGAGCAACTGTGTCACCTCAGAGAGTCGATCTACCGGTGAGATAATCTTCATATTTCCTCACCTGTCCGGAAACGCCAGATTGTGTCCCGGCGGTAATCCCACCAGCTACCATCTACTTTTGAATCGAGGGTCTTACCGACAATCACCAGGGTCAACGCCGGACGTTTATCCAGAGTATCAAGATTAAAGAAATCCCGACCACCGACCTGCGCAACAATAGAATCGAGAGTCCCGGAAACCACTTCCTCATCAGGAAGGCATAGCCGGTGCAGTAGCGCAATCGGCACATCCTCGCCATAACCGGCTCTTAAATCATCGACCAGCTGCTCCAGAGGCATGTTGTTCATATAGATCAGCAAGGTTGCGCCGGGCGCTGCCAGCTTGCGGATAGAGATGGCGTTATCATCGCCGAGGGTCCGGGGGGAAGCGATTATCGCCCGGCTACAGACGCCAGGCAGATCAAATGTCTTCTTAAGGTTGGCCGAAGCGGCGTTAGCCGTACCGACACCCGGGACAACTTCAGCAACAGCAGAGAAATGATCGATCAACGCCTGAAATGGGGAATAAAAGGTAAGATCACCCGGAATCAGGAACGCGACACTGCCAGACTTAAGCTGTTCATTAACCTGTTCGATCAACTCAGCAAAATAGTAAGCGAACGGAATCCGAACTTCTTTGCCCTGTAGTAATTCGGCAAAAATCTGGTCATATGGTTCAGCGACGTAAACCAACTGACATTCTTCCAAAACCCGGCAGGCACGCAACGTTAAAAGATCTGCGGCACCTGGTCCGGCACCGATAAAATAGACACGCCCATTCATACAGCGACCCGCTGCAGAGCAATCAAAAATTCACGATTCCCTTTCGGGCCAAGAAGGGGGCTGTCCGTCAAACCGATAATCTCACAACCGGAGTTGACCGCAAACTGACGAATCCGTTCGATGACCTGCTCGTGTTTCGCTTGATCCCGCACCACCCCACCCTTACCGACCTCACCACGTCCGACTTCAAACTGTGGCTTGATCAGAGCAATAATCTGGGCGTCAGCGGCAAGCAATTGTAGCGTCGGCGGCAGCACTTTTTCCAGTGAAATAAATGAGGCATCAATCACTGCCAACCCTGGTTTTTCAGGGATAGACGCCGCATCAACATGACGAATATTGGTTCGTTCCAGATTGACCACCCGATCATCGCTACGCAGTTTCCAATCAAGCTGACCGTAGCCAACATCAACTGCGTATACCCTGGCGGCACCGTGCTGTAGTAGACAATCGGTAAAACCGCCAGTGGAGGCACCTACATCGAGGGCAATCACACCATCAACCAGAATGGGGAAGGCAGTTAAAGCTTTTTCCAACTTCAAACCACCACGTGAAACATATGGAATATCATTTTTTTTAAGACGGATTTCGGCATCAATAAAAATTCGGGTGCCGGCCTTGTCTACCACGCTATCTGTTACCAGCACCTGACCAGCGAGAATCAATGCGCGAGCGCGTTCACGGGAGGCGACCAGACCACGTTCTACCAGAATTTTATCTATCCGTTCTTTGGCCACGGGACTTTCCTGACTGAGGGAAACAGAGCTGTTTATAGTCAGAATAGATTAACATACAGCAGAAAAAATAGAGGTGAAATTCGTTCAGAGGGATGAAACAAATTCAAAATTGGCCGGCACTTTGTAATGGGCAATTTTCCCACTACAAAAAGCACGTAATGCTTCAGGATCAAGCGTCTCTCCAGCAACGGCAACAACCTTGGCCGCAACAATTTCACCCAGAGCACGATCGGCGACACCGAAGACCTGTACCTGTTCAACGGCTGGGTGCTGCAGCAGACAGTTCTCAATTTCTATCGGATAAATATGTTGGCCACTACGAATAATCATATTGCGCAGGCGACCGGTAATTCGATAATAACCGGCTGAATCAACGCATGCCAGATCCTCGGTATGCAGCCACCCTTCGCTATCTATTGACCGGGAAGTCTCTTCCGGCATTTTATAGTAACCGAGCATCAGCATGCCGCTACGGGAGCACAGCTCGCCCTCTTCGCCAGTTGAAGCTTCATCGCCAGTAACCGGGTCGACAATCTTGATTTCGACGCCAGATAACGGTTTGCCGACAGTCGCCACCCGTTTCTCTGCTGGCTCATCTAGCGGAGTTTGGGTGATCAATGGTCCGGATTCGGTCTGTCCGTAAGCGATCGTAATCTCGCCAGCATGCATCTTGGTGATTACATCGTTCATCAAGTCTAGCGGACATGGTGCACCGGCCATAATCCCGGTACGTAATGAAGACAGATCGTAGCGAGCAAACTCCTCCGACTCAAGCTGAGCCAGAAACATCGCTGGTACGCCGTGCATAGCGGTGCATTGTTCATCAGAGACAGCCTGCAACGCCGCTTCCGGCGTAAACCGTACCAGCGCAACCAGCGTCGCAGCATGGGTCAGACAGAGCATCAGACCGAGCGAACAAGCAAAAGCATGAAAAAATGGCAACGGCATGCAGAGTCGATCACTGTTACTGAAACCGAGATTGGCCCCAGATATGGCGCCATTTTCCAGAATTGCCGACTGACTGAGCATTACCCCCTTCGGCGTGCCGAAGGCTGCTGAGGTGTATTGGATATTGACCAGATCAGCCAACGAAACATCACTTGCGAGCGCATTAACCTGCTCCGAACTCACAATGTTGCCCGTTTTAACGAATTTATCAAAACTGACAAAACCTGGAGCTTCAGCACCGAACAAAACCAGTGACTGTAGCTTGGGGAACTCAGCTGAAGCAGCAGGCTGACCTGGCGAACCTAAATCAGGCAACAGTTCCTGCATGATCCCGATATATTCATCTGACTTGAAGCCGGGCGCCATAAACAGGAACTCGGCATCAGAATGAGCCAATTGTAGTTTCAGTTCCGGGGCTTGTAGCGAAGTGTCGAGGCTGATGACCACCGCGCCAATTCGGGCCGCGGCCAAAAACGTCAGCACCCACTCAGCACAATTCGGCGACCAGAGAGCAATATGCATCCCCGGCTTTATAGCTGAGGAAATCATACCACAGGCAACACGATCAACCTCCTGATCTAGTTGCTGCCAGGTATAGCGACAGACACCAGGAAAGATCAATGCATCCTGCTCAGGGAACAAACGAGCATTATGGGCTAATTGGGCGCCGATTGTTTTCAGCTTTAATTTACTCAATGAAACCTCTTGCAATCGTAATCACATCCAACGCTTGCGCCGTTTATATGATTTTATATTTTTGAACGTCCGACGCTCGCCGCCACCACCCAGATAAAATTGTTTAATGTCTTCATTGTTCAACAACTCTTCACGGGTGCCATCCATAACAATTTTCCCCGACTCCATTATGTAGCCGTAATCAGCACAACGCAGAGCCATGTTGGCATTCTGCTCGACCAGCAGCATGGTGATCCCCTGCTCCCGGTTGATTGTTTTAATAATATCAAATACCTCATGCACTAACAATGGCGACAACCCCATAGAAGGCTCGTCCAGCAGGATCATCTTTGGCTTAGCCATCAACGACCGACCGATTGCCAGCATCTGTTGCTCGCCGCCGGACAGATATCCTGCCATGCCAGTACGTTCTTTAAGTCGCGGGAAATAGCTGAAGACCTTTTCTATATCATCCGAAAGGTTGCGCTCCTTGCGGGTATAACCGCCAAGGCGCAAATTTTCAATAACTGTCATATCCTCAATAATGCGCCGACCTTCCATAACCTGAAAGATACCCTTACGGACAATCTTTTCCGGTTCGTGGTTGGCGATCTGCTCACCATTGAATTCAATTGAACCACGCGTTACCCGACCATCTTCCGAGCGCAACAGTCCGGAAATTGCTTTAAGGGTCGTCGATTTACCCGCACCATTCGGACCGAGAAGCGTGACAATCTGCCCTTTAGGTACCGTTAAGCTGATACCACGCAAAACGAGAATAACTTCGTCGTAAACAACTTCGATATTGTTGACAGTCAGCAACGCCTCACTGACAGTCGGCTTTCCTGCAGTTTCAGTCATAAATGTTTCAATCCAGAGATTACGTTGTGGTACTACCGGAGACGGCCTTTAGCAGACCGTCTCCGGAGATCAATCTACCAGCCTAACCACTCATCGCGACGTGGGACTTCTACAGTTGCCTGCTTCTCCATCTTGAAATCACCCTTGTTGAACAGACTCTTGTAAACCGAAACCAGAGTTGTTCCACGATGATCTTCTGCGGTCCAGGTCGACGGCAGACAGATGCCATCCAGCCCGGCCGGAACGTAAGACTTCATCATTTCCATTTCAGCCTTGATGGTGGTGCCGTTAAGCTCACCTTTTTTGTCGGCACTCTTCATAGCGTCAACCATAAACATGGTTGAACAGACACCACGCACATAGTGTAGCGCGCGATACTCGTCAGCACTCTTGGCCGAGGTGGCAGAGATACCCTTCATCACGGCATTGTCGCTTGATCCGGCGTTCCATGGTGCAGCACCGACAACCCAGGCAACGCCGTCACCAGACTCTTTAGCGGCTTTGATGCCGTTTTCATCCCATCCCCAGACATTAGCCAGGAATTGCACGTCAACACCGACGGTTTTGCAGGATTTGATCAATGAAATATTCGACCCGGAAGTGTTGCCAAGGTAAGCATAATCAGCTCCGGAATCCTTCAAGGATAGGCACTGAGCCTTGGTGTCAGCCGGTTTCATCGAATAAACGATTGGCTGCAGCACTTCAAAGCCTAGCTCCTTGGCATAAGCGCCACAGGCATCCTTCGGGGCATTCGGGTAAGGATGGTTGTCACCCATATGCGTGAACTTGGGGGTTCCCTTGCTCCCTTTAGTCTTCCAGTCTTCCATAGCCCATTGCACCAGGCCACGACAGCCGTCTGAGTATGACGGACCGTAGAAGAAATTGTACGGGGCCGACGATTTGGTCCGGGGCGACTTACCGGTCGGGTCGGTCAAGTGTCCGGAATATGACGCAGAAACATAAGCAACCTTGTCACGGGCAATAAACTTGACCAAAGCTTCGGTGTCAGCAGTACCCCAGCCCTGAATCGCTACCGGCTTGAGGCCTGATTTCCACTTCTTGTAGGTTGCCACTGCCCGGTCAGCCTTATACGAGTAATCGACAGTTTCAAACTCGATCTGTTTACCGTTAATACCGCCGTTCTGGTTCACGTAGTTGAGCGCGTCGAGAACCCCCTGACCATAATGTGAACCGACACCAGCGGTCGGCCCGGTAAAATCAGCCAGATGGCCAACGGGAACCGTTGCTCCCCAAGCTGTACCAGCGACAAACAGCCCAAGTGAAAGCGAAACGATCATACTCTTCAGATACTTTTTAAACATGATCTACCTCCTCTTTTTTTTGCAAACATGCATTGTTTACACGACGGGAGACATTCTCCCTTATAATCAGCATCTAACACAATAGATGCATATTCAGAAAGAGAACGGGTATAACTTCCAGTAAGCCTTGATCCGTTGCCAGCGGTGGGCGAGACCATCAGGTTCAAAAATCAAAAACAGCACTATTGCCAGACCGATTGCCATCTCTTTTATATAGGCCAGAGACTGAATAAAACCGGGCATATAATTAGTAGCCAACTGCACACCAAATTCCATAAACTCAGGCAGCAGAACCATAAAAACCACGCCCATGAGTGTCCCTGAAATGGAGCCGAGGCCACCGATAATGATCATCGCCAAAAATTGAATCGACAACACAATAGTGAAACCTTCAACCGAGACAAAACCGAGATAATGCGCAAACAGAGCACCACCGATACCGGCATACAGAGCGGACAGGCCAAATGACATAACCCGATACCAGGTCAGGTTAATACCCATGATCTCTGCCGATAAGTAATGATCACGAACCGCCACCAGTGCGCGACCGTCACGGGAGCGGATTAAATTTGAGGTCAGGGTGTAGGTAATCAACACATAGAAAAATACTACATAAAAATATGATTGATCGGTGTCAAAAGCATAACCGAACAAGGTGAAATATTCAGCCATGGCACCGGCAGAACCGCCGGTGAACCAGTTAGCCCGGGCAAAGAAATCTTCGAGGATAAATTGTGATGCCAGAGTGGCAATCGCCAGATAAAGGCCTTTAATACGCCCGGCCGGAATACCGACCAGGATACCAACCAGCATGGTCATGACACCAGCCACAGGGATCGAGAAAAACACCGGCAGACCGAACGAGTTATTCAGCCAGGCTGAAGCAAAAGCACCAAAACCAAAAAATGCCGCATGGCCGAGGGAAATCTGGCCGGTAAATCCAAC
>CBDUUF010000057.1:0-7977 GCA_965370375.1 uncultured Desulfuromonadaceae bacterium | reverse complement strand
GTATCCCCAGTTTTTCAACAAGGATTCAAGGGTGCTAACCAGTTCTTCTCGATTATCGCCGATCAAGACACGTTTCATAAACCCTCTCACTATTGTAATCTTGTAACACTAGAATGAAATCACTGAATGGTCAAGTTCCTTGGTTGTCAGCAAGGAGTCAGACGATTACGGTTGCAAGTGTCGCCGACGGAAAACCCAGAAGACCGACACGGCAGACTGAACCTGAAATTTTCACGCTGTGATGATTTGTTCTCTTATTACAGGAAGTTATGTTATGATCTGAGCCAAGTTTCGTACAGATTGGGTCAGTCATGAATATTCGTCAACTTCTGGAAGATCGTGAACAGCAAAGACTCTCCAGTCAGGCATGCTTGAGCGTGGAGAGTGCAGGTCGACTGCGTCCGGAAAAGCCCTGTATACTGCGGACGGCTTTTCAGGAAGATTGTGACCGGATTTTACACAGCAAGGCCTTTCGTCGACTAAAGTACAAGACTCAGGTTTTTCTTTCTCCAGAAGGCGATCATTACCGCACCCGCCTGACGCACACGCTTGAAGTCTCACAGATCGCGCGGACTATAGCCCGGGCTCTGGCCTTGAACGAAGACCTGACCGAAGCGATCGCGCTTGGTCATGACCTCGGGCACACGCCATTCGGTCATGCCGGAGAAAGGGTGCTGGACGAGCTTTCTCCTGGTGGATTTCACCATGTCATCCAGAGTCAGCGAGTTGTCGAATCGCTGGAGAATGATGGTGCCGGGCTCAACCTCACGGCTGAAGTTATCGATGGAATCCGTAAGCATTCCAAAGGGCAGGGACCGCTCAATCAGGTCAATGAAAGTTATTTACCAAAAACGCTTGAAGGGCAAATCGTCCGTTTCTCCGATATTATTGCCTATGTCAATCATGACCTTGATGACGCCCTGCGCGCCGGGCTGATTGTTGAATCGGATATTCCTGAAAAAATTTCTATTGCCCTCGGTAAAACATGTAGTGCGCGAATTGATACCTTAATGGCTAATTTGATTCAAAATGCGGTTGATGCACCAGAGCCGGTTATTGTTTTCTCTGATGAAATAGACCGGATTCTAATTTCGTTGCGTGCCTGGCTTGGTGAGCATGTTTATCGGGTGCGGAGCGTTGAGGAAGAGTTTGAAAAAGCATCGCGCATGCTCAGGGATCTGTTCGATTATTTCATGGAGAACGAGGCGTCACTTGTTGAATACGGTGGTCGTTTGCGTGAAGATGAGTCGCTTGACCGGGCGGTTGTCGATTTTATTGCCGGTATGACTGACCGATTTGCGACTAAACTTTATCATGAAATATTTTTGCCACGGCCGTGGAGTGTCCTTTGAACAAGTTTTTTGGTCTTAATCTGGGTTTGAGTTTCTTGACAGATTTGGCAAAAATGTGGTAAATACCTTAAAGTTTTAACTTTTTTCCTTCGGAGGCGACTGCAGACGCAGCGTTGAGAAGATGACTGATTTGGGCGGTAAGAAAGTTGTTTTTCATATTGCCGGTGTCGGCTTTTCTCTGGCAGTAGATGCTCTGATGGTGATTAATGAGGCGGGGTCTGTCGACATTGACACTTCGTCTGCTGACCATGAACAGGGGCTTATCGGACTGATCGCTTTTCAGGATGATGCGATCCGTGTTCTGGATGTTCGGAAGTTGCTCGGTTTACCATCTTCCGTGAACGATACGGTATTGCTGGTTGTGCTCGGTACAGACGGCGCCTGGGCGTTTCCGGTTGAAAAAATCGACAAGGTAGCCCTGGCAAATGAATTCCGGAGGTGCGACGCGCCGGCTTTGTTGCTCGATAATGACCGGCGACCGTTCAGTTTGATCGATATCTGGAATAATGAGCCGCTGGTCTGTTTTGATCCGGCCCTTATTGAACAACTGCAGGTGTCGGTATGATGATGAAAATGCTCCTGCTGTCAATGGCAGGCCATAAGTTTTCATCCTCGGTTGAACAGATTAGACATATTCTGGCCGGTTCGGAAATCTTTCCGCTGGTCGGCTTGCGAAACGGGATTAACGGGATTTTTCTTTATGAGGATGAACCGATCCCGATAATTGATCCGGAAAAGTTGCCGAGTCTGAATGTTCAAAAGGTTGAAAACGATGGAGCTTATCTCATCGTGTTTCAGAGTGAATATGGGAATGTTGGACTTCCGGTAGATGCGGCATTGACAATTGTCGACGCGGAAGACGGATCATTTGAGAATGTTGCCCCGACCGATACAAAACCGATGGGCGGCCAGCAGTTTTGTTACCAGGACACCAGTTACCCATTACTTGATATTGATGAGATACTGGCTCACTTAACTGATTAAGTAGAGCCGTCAAGGAGGCTTGGATGAGTAGAAAACTGTTGTTAGCCGACGACAGTATCACGATTCAGAAGGTCATCGGCATCACCTTTGCCAATGAAGACTATCTGCTTACGATTGTCGATAATGGTGATACGGCCCTGGAGAAAGCCCGTGCAGAGCGTCCTGATCTGATTCTTGCCGACGTGTTTATGCCTGGCAAAAATGGTTATGAACTCGCCGCTGCGGTCAAGCAGGATCCTGCCCTGCAGGGTGTCCCCGTGTTACTTCTGGCTGGAACCTTTGAGCCGTTTGATGAGGAAAAAGCTGTCAGCTCCGGTGCCGATAGCTGGATTTCCAAGCCTTTTGAGTCACAGGCCCTAATCTCCAAGGTTGAAGAGCTGTTGGCGAAAAGTCAGGCTGCGGCGCCAGTCGCACCGGCTCAACCAGCCGCTGTTCCGCCAGTCGCACCGGTTCAACCAGCGGCAGCTCCGCCGGTAGCACCTGCGGCGCCAGCTCCGCCGGCAGCAGATCCATGGGGCGATTCGGGTGCAGTTGAAGCCCCGATTTTTGAAGATGATACCGATTTTATTGTCGATGACAGTTCCGGTTCCGCTGAAGAAACCCAGAATGTCTGGGCTGATACGGCGTCGATTCCGCTGCAGGAGCCCGAAGTAGTTGCGGTTCAACCGACTGCACCGCCTGTTCCGCCAGCAGCTCCACCTGTACGACCGGTTGCACCGCCTGCTCAGTCGGCCGCTCCGGTTGCCCCGGCAGGTGTTGAGTCGCAGATCGCGGCCATGTCAGAGACCGATCTGACGAAAATAGTTGAGCGTGTGGCTGGCGCTATGCTGGAGCGCATCGCCTGGGAGGTTGTGCCCGACCTGGCTGAGAACCTGATCAAGGATGAGATTCGCAAGATCAAGGAAAATGCTTAAATAGAATTTTATATTGTAAAATTGGCCGTTTGGCCTCTGCTTAAGAGAAATGGGGACGTTAATTATCCCCATTTCTTTTGTTTTTGCCACTCGAACTATACCTGATTATTGATCTGTTACCGATAGAGGAAGCACCGTAAACAATGGAATCGAAACTTTCTAAGGGCTACGAACCGCAAAGTGTTGAGCAGAAATGGTATGCCGCCTGGGAACAGGACAACCTGTTTCATGCCGATGAAACCAGCTCCCGTCAACCGTATGCCATTGTTATCCCGCCGCCGAATGTCACCGGTGTTTTGCATATGGGTCATGCGCTTAATAATACCTTGCAGGACATCCTCTGTCGCTGGCATCGGATGCGCGGCTACGAGGTGCTCTGGATGCCGGGGACTGACCATGCCGGCATAGCAACCCAGAATGTTGTTGAGAAACAACTCGCTGCTGAAGGAATCGACCGTCACGCGGTCGGGCGTGAAAAATTTATTGAGCGGGTCTGGCAGTGGCGTGAGGAATCTGGTGGAAAGATTTTTCAGCAGCTCAAGCGTCTCGGCGCGTCCTGTGATTGGCAGCGTGAGCGCTTCACTATGGACGAAGGGCTGTCAACCGCAGTCCGTGAGGTGTTTGTTCGCCTGTATGAAGACGACCTTATTTACCGGGCCAACCGCTTGATAAATTGGTGTCCGCGTTGTCATACGGCGTTGTCTGACCTCGAAGTTGAACATGAAGATAAAAAAGGCCATCTCTGGCATCTGCGTTATCCGGTTGTCGGCACGGAACGTACCCTGGTGGTGGCAACGACCCGTCCGGAGACGATGCTCGGTGATACGGCGGTTGCCGTAAATCCGGATGATGAACGTTATCAGGATCTGATCGGCAAAAAGGTGCTGTTGCCGTTGCTCGATCGCGAGATTCCAATTGTTGCCGACAGCTATGTTGACGCTGAATTTGGCAGCGGCGCTGTCAAAATCACCCCGGCGCATGATTTTAACGATTTTGAGCTGGGCAAACGCCACGATCTGGACGTTATCAATATTCTGGATGAGTCGGGTGTCATCAACGAAAATGGTGGTCAATACGCCGGCCAGGATCGTTTCGAGGCGCGGGCCAATGTTGTGGCCGACCTGGAAGAACGCGGACTGCTTGAGCAGATCGAGGACTACAGTAATTCGGTCGGTGAATGCTACCGTTGCAAAACGGTTATTGAACCGTATATGAGCCTGCAATGGTACGTCAAGGTTGGCCCGCTGGCCGAGGAGGCGATCAAGGCTGTCCGGAGCGGCGAAACCCGTATTGTTCCTGAGCAGTGGGAAAAAACCTACTATGAGTGGATGTTGAACATCCATGATTGGTGCATCAGTCGCCAGATCTGGTGGGGACATCGGATTCCGGCCTGGTTCTGCGATGATTGTGCTGAGATCACCGTGGCGCGTGACGATGCTACTGTTTGTAGCCACTGCGGGAGCAGCAATATCCAGCAGGAGACGGATGTCCTCGATACCTGGTTTTCTTCGGCGCTCTGGCCGTTTTCAACCATGGGCTGGCCTGAATCGACCGAAACCCTGAAGAAATTCTATCCGACCTCGTGTCTGGTCACCGGCTTCGACATCCTGTTTTTCTGGGTTGCCAGAATGATGATGATGGGCTTGAAGTTCATGGACCAGGTGCCATTTAAGGATGTCTATATCCATGCCTTGGTTCGCGATGCCCAGGGGCACAAAATGAGCAAAAGCAAGGGGAACGTGATCGATCCTCTGCATGTCATTGATGAATTCGGTGCCGATGCCTTTCGTTTCTCCCTGGCCTCTTTTGCCGCCATGGGCCGTGACGTCAAGTTGTCGACCGAGCGGATTGCCGGCTATCGGAATTTCACCAATAAACTCTGGAATGCCAGCCGCTTCGCGCTGATGAACCTGGAGGACTTTGATCCGGCAACTATCGATTTAACGCAAGATGACTTGTCGCTTGCTGATCGCTGGATTTTGACGCGCTTGAGCGAAACCGTTACCAAAGTTGAGCAGGCGTTGACCGACTACAAGTTCAATGATGCGGCCTCGGTTCTGTACGGTTTTACCTGGCATGAATTCTGTGACTGGTATATTGAGCTGATCAAGGATGATCTGTACGGCGATGTGCCGGAAATTCGCCAACGCGCTCAAGCTGTCCTGTTTACTGTGCTCGAGCAGTTGCTCAGGCTGCTACATCCGTTCATGCCGTTTATAACCGAAGAAATCTGGCATGCGCTACCGGGCGAGCGGCCGGCCGGTTATCTGATGCAGGTCGATTATGTAGCCGACGCGGATTTGCCGCATGATGAGCAAGGTGCCGCACAGATGGATCAGGTCATGGACGTTATCCGTTGTGTCCGGAATATACGTGGTGAAATGGATGTTGCTCCATCACGGCAGATCAAAGCGGTTATCGATTGTAAAAGCGATGCTTCACAGGCCGTCATTAAAGCTGGCGAACGCTACCTGGCTACCATGGCCAAAATTGATGACCTGCAGATCGGCGTCGCTATTGAGCACCCGGAGCAGGCGGCGACCCAGGTGACCGGTGATGTTGAGATTTTGCTGCCGTTGGCCGGACTGGTCAACGTTGAAGAGGAAGTAAAGCGTCTGGAAAAAGAGATTGCCAAGGTTCAGAAGGACGTAGATTTTTTCATCAAGAAACTGTCAAATGAGAAGTTTACGGCGAATGCTCCGCCGCAGGTTCTGGAAAAGGATCGTAAAAAACTGGCAGACAGCGAAGAAAAGCTGACCATCCTTAAACAAAGTCTTGAGAAAATTCAGTTGCTCAAATAAGAATGGTCTCGTAAAAAAGAATCAAGATGGCGTCGCAAAAGGTGAAGTTTAAAAGCCGGGGGAACCGCCCCGGTTTACTTTTGTCAGATCAGAGTTTTACAAGGAAGTTGTCAAGGCCGGCCATCTCTGTTATTTTTTATGCTAATTATGTACAGATAGACAGTTGTTATTCGGCTGACTGGTTCAAGCTGGTATTTGGGAGGAATTTATGAAATCGAGAATTCTCGTCATTGATGATGAAGAGAACATCCGTTACACCTTTGAAAGTTTTCTCAGTGAAGAAGGCTATCAGGTGCAAACTGTCAGCAACTTGCAAGAAGGTAAAGAGATGCTGGCTACCCGGGAGTTCGACCTGGTTTTTCTCGATATTCTGCTCGGTAGCGAAAGTGGGCTGGATATCCTTCGGGAGGTCAAGGAACGTAGCCTGAAGTGTATGGTGGTAATGATTACCGGTGCGCCGGATGTGGAAACCGCGGCAGAAGCGGTGCGCTATGGTGCCTTTGATTACATCCCGAAGCCGGTACACCAGCATAACCTGCTGCGTGTTGCCATGGCGGCATTGGAGCATAAACGTCTGCTCGAAGAAAAAGAGACGTTACGTATGCGTTTGGAGGGGTTGTTTCGCTGTGCGAGGGAAGGAATCATTATCACCGATCAGAACATGCGTGTGGCAGAAATGAATGCCGCCGCCAGACGTTTGTTCGATTGTGATGACACCGTTGTCGGCAAGAGCCTTGACGAGATCAGCGAGTCATCGACGTCAGGGTCATTGAGAAAATTCAGTGATATTATAAAAGCCCGGTTTGAGGGTGAAATCTACCGTGCCGAGCAGGAAGACGGCAGCCTCCTCAGCTTTACGGCTGCGCCGTTGACCACGGAAGAAGGGGATGATTACGGCTACCTGCTGGTCGTGCGGGAAGAATCGTCCCAGACTGATTGATGTTTTGAATGAATATTGTCGCAATCTACGGGAGTCCCCGTCCAAACGGAAACAGTTCTGCCCTTGCTAACCGAATCCTGGATGCCGCCGAACAGCGCGGTGCCGGGATTCGTCGTTTTGAGCTTAACTCTCTCGATTTTCAAGGCTGTCAGGCCTGCTATGCCTGCAAGCAGGGGAGTGAGACCTGTGTCCTTACCGATGACCTTGCGCCGGTGCTTGCTGCCGTCTATGCGGCCGATGTTGTGGTTATGGCCTCGCCGGTCTACTGTACCGATGTCAGCGCCCAACTTAAGGGCTTTATAGATCGACTCTTCTCCTTTCTGGTCCCCGGCTACATTGCCAAGCCGAAAAAGAGCCGCTTTACTGAAAACAAGAAATTGGTTTTTATCCTTACTCAAGGTCACCGCGACCCTGAGATGTTTAATGATATCCTGCCACGCTATCTGCCGATTATGCGGTGGTTTGGGTTCTCTCCCGCCTTGACTCTCAGAGCGGTTGACGTCTACTTTGAGGGCGATGCGCTCAAACGTCCTGACCTGCTGGCCGAGGCAGATCGTATCGTAGACGCGCTGTTTGTGTGATTCGATGGTAAAATTTCCGTAACACAGAAATGTTCAGACTTGGTTGTTGAGCCGCGCAACCAGCTCTTTGAGATACTGGCGGATTTCTACGGCAGAATCCATCTCCAGCACCTCCCATGCCGCCCGCCTTGCTGTTTCCATCGGCAGTTTTTTCAGGAAGGCTTTGATGCGCGGGATAAACGGGGCCGGCGTCGAGAATTCACTGATCCCCATGCCGATCATCGGAATCAGATTAAGCGGGTCAGACGACATTTCACCACAGACACAGACCCCTTTGCCGAGGCTGGCGGCGGTGGTGTTGACGTCGTTCAACACCCGGAGGACGGCCGGATGGAGTGGATCGTAGTACTTGCTGACCAACGGGTTGTTACGGTCGGCCGCCAACAGGTACTGGATCGCGACGCG
>CBDUUF010000056.1:0-7988 GCA_965370375.1 uncultured Desulfuromonadaceae bacterium | reverse complement strand
AGCGTCAACGAATATTCGACCCGCTATTCGGTGGCGGTCAATGCCTGTCAGACAACTCAGCCCGACGAGTGGCGTTCGCAATCGGATGTTAATAAACAGGGGAGCGGTGCAGCGATCAGCCCTGAGCTCGGGGAACGGCTGAGTAAGACCGAAGCCGAACTGCACGCCATGACCAAGGAGATCTATGCCAATCGTCTCGATAGCGGGGTAGCGCGCGAACAGGCACGCAAGGATTTGCCGCTTTCAACCTACACTGAAGCCTACTGGAAGATTGATTTGCATAATCTGCTGCATTTTTTATCACTGCGCATGGACTCGCACGCCCAACATGAGATTCGGGAGTATGCGCAACTGATCGGTCGCGAGATCGTCAGCAAGTGGGTGCCGTACACCTGGGATGCCTTTCTCGATTATCGGATGAATAGCACTTATCTGTCTGATTCAGAAAGCAAAGTGCTCGCGTTTCTCGCCCAGGGGAAAAAAGAGGCAGCAAACCGGTTGCTGTATGAAATGAAATGGCTGCAGACCAAAGAGTCGTCGATCAAAGAGTCGCGTGAAGCTGCCGAGTTTAAAATTAAACTGGAAAACATGGGGATTCCGGTGCCGTGGTAACGGGATGATTTTTTATAATTCCCCGGGCATTAAGCGAAGCGTAGTTGCTGAAAATTGAGTAAATTATTCAGTTGTTCAGATAAAAAGGAGCGATTTTGTTGAAAAACAGGGGTAAAAACGAGCATGGTTTCACTTTAACCGAATTGTTGATTGTTGTTGCAATTATCGGTGTCCTGGCGTCTATTGCTATTCCGCAGTATGCTTTTTATCGGAAGCGGGCTTTTGATGCGGCGAGCCTGTCTGATGTAAAAAATCTGAGGACAAATGTGGTGGCCTATCGTTCGGACAAACAGCAGTACCCATTGTTTGCGACACCCGTTATGCTTGCGGGCTCTGCAATAATTGATCTTGACGGAGTGGTGATTTATTCACTATCGAACAACGTGCAAGGGACCATTCAATCAACTGCCGATTCATTTGCCGTACTTATGCTGCACGTGAGTGGCTCTAAACTATACGGTGCCGCTTCTGACTCTAGCAAAACTTTTATGCATTCAACCGGCATTAGTACGGCGATTTTAGCCTCTGATTCATCTGCTTTTGCCGGGTGGGATTCAATGTAAAAGATCGTACAAGATTCCAAAAATATCGATAAAGCATAAAGGGCCAGATCAACCGGATCGGCCCCTTCTCTTATTCCCGCACTGCTGCACCGGTTGACGCACAACTCTTCTTCAAGCATAGTGAACCGACTCTACTTTTTGCAGGATTCTGATGCCGGGTACAAATCTGTTGAATATAAACGCCCATACTGCAGCTTTGCGCCAGCTTGCCACCGAGATCTCTGGCAGCGTGCAGTTTAACGCGCCGCTGGCCGAGCATAACAGCTGGCAGATCGGTGGCCCGGCGGACCTGTTGCTTGAACCGGACAGCACAGAGCAGGTCGCGACGGTGGTCCGCTTTGCCCGTGCGCAGAAGATTCCGCTGGTGGTTATCGGTCAGGGGACCAACCTGTTGTTTGATGATGCCGGGGTGCGTGGCATCGTGCTGAAGATCGGCGCGCAGCTGGCGCAGATCAGAATCAATGGCCAGCAGGTTATGGCAGAAGCTGGCGCCTGGGTGCCGCAGCTGGCGCGGCTGTCGATGCGCGCTGGATTGACCGGCCTTGAACACTGCATCGGCATCCCCGGTACGGTCGGTGGGCTGGTGATGATGAATGGCGGCAGTCAGCGCAAAGGGATCGGTGAAAATATCAAGCAAGTCTGGGTGGTGACCGCCGCCGGTGAAGAGCAAATACTCAGTCATGCTGATTGCGCTTTCGCTTACCGTCAGAGCGCTCTGCAGGGGACCGGCGCCGTGGTGGTTAAGGCGGAGCTGGAGTGTTCGCCTGGCGATATTCGCGACATCCGCCGCACGATGGTTTGTGACCTGCGCGAACGACGGCAGAAGTTTCCGCGCAAGCAACCGAACTGTGGTTCAGTTTTCTTAAGCACCAGCGAGATGCACGCCAGCGTCGGCCCGCCCGGGAAGATCATTGAAGCGGCCGGGCTAAAAGGTACGTGTATCGGCGCGGCTGAAATCTCCCGCCAACATGCCAATTTTATTGTCAATCGCGGCGGTGCCACGTCAGCCGATGTATTGGCTCTGATCAAAAAAATTCGTGCAACGATCCGCGTCGATATCGGTTTTAACCTCGATTGTGAAGTCCGTTACGTTAGCCCGGATGGCCGGGTTTTCCCCGCACATCAAACAACTGAATAGAATCAGGTACTAATGTCCACAGACCGAACAGACGAAGATATTGAAAATTGGGAGTTGATCGATACCGCCGAGATCCCGGGCGGTGGTGGTACCATGCAGCTCTTCCAGTGTGAGGATGAATACTCCATCAGCGTCGAGGGGAGCGGGGTGTTGATGAGCACCTGGGCGCATCAGTCCGAAGATGCATTGGCCGAACTCACCTGTCGTAAAATCACCGGGCGGCCGCAGCCGCGGATTTTAATCGGTGGCCTCGGCATGGGCTTCACCCTCGCCGCCGCCCTGCGTCGGCTTGGCGATGATGCCGAAGTGGTGGTCGCCGAACTGGTGTCGGGGGTGGTCGCCTGGAATCGTGGCGTACTCGGTAAATATGCCGGTCACCCGCTGCAGGACGCCCGCACCACAATCCGTGAGGGGGATGTCGCCAAGATTCTGCGTAAGGAACGGCAGACGTTTGATGCGATCCTGCTTGATGTTGATAACGGCCCCGAGGGAATGACCCGCAAGAAAAACGATTTGCTCTACACTGAAGATGGCTTGACCGAGGCCTACACGGCATTGCGACCCGGCGGGATATTGGCGGTCTGGTCGGCCGGTCCGAGTCGAAATTTCAGGGAGCGGTTGCGCAAGGTCGGCTACACCGTACAACAGAGTAGGGTGTCGGAGCAGGATAACCAGGGAGATCTCCACGCTATCTGGCTCGCAGAACGCGGCCCTTAGTTTTCAGTCGAAAAACGGTTCTTTTCTGTGATCTCTGCGTCAACCTGCGCGTTTGCTTGTGCGGCGTACTGATGTACGCCTTAAGCACAAATGCTCGGTTTCCTTGACCTCACGAAAAATCCCGCGTTTTATGATCAGAAAACGCTGATTCATCCGTAAAATTGTTTTCGTTTTCAGTATCAATCTACGTGAGGACATTTGCGTAGTGTTGATGCCACCATTATAATTAACTGACGATGCGATTCGGAACACCCGAATCACCCATAAGGATTTTGAACGATGTCTTTTGACTCTCTTGGCCTCTGCGCCGAATTACTGAGTGCAATCAGCTCTCAGGGCTACACCGAACCGACTCCTATTCAGACCGAGGCGATCCCGGTGGTTTTTGAAGGGTGCGATCTGCTGGCGGGTGCCCAGACCGGTACCGGCAAGACGGCGGCGTTTGCCCTGCCGATTGTACAGATGCTGAGTGCAAGCAGTCCGAAGAAAAAGCGCAGAAATCCGCGGGCTCTGGTTTTGGTGCCGACCCGCGAGCTGGCAGCCCAGGTGAGTGAACAGATGCAAAAATACGGACGCCGGCTGTCGCTGCGCTCGACCAAGATCTACGGCGGGGTGAATATTCAGGCGCAGATTGAGCGTCTGCACCGCGGGATCGATATCGTCGTCGCGACGCCGGGACGACTGCTCGATCATGCCGAACGCGACACGATCAACCTGTCCGAAATCGAGTTTCTGGTACTGGACGAGGCGGACCGCATGCTCGATCTCGGTTTTATTGACGATATTCTTCAGGTGGCGGAGTACCTGCCGCTTGAGCGCCAGACGCTACTCTTTTCAGCGACCTATTCCAACAGCATCAAGCAGCTTGCCGACGAACTCCTCGATCAACCGCGGCTGGTCGAAGTGGCGCGGCCCAATATTGCCGCCGATGCGGTGACTCAGACGGTCTATCCGGTGGAGCGGAGCCGGAAACGGGAAATGATCTCGCACCTGATTCGTAAAGGGGAGTGGAGTCGGGTGCTGGTCTTTACCAAGACTCGTTACAGCGCCGACAAACTGACAGCAGAGCTGCTCTTTGACGGGATAAACGCCGCCCCGATTCATAGCAACAAGAGCCAGTCGATTCGCACGCGCACCCTGGCAGAGTTCAAACGGGGTGAATTGCGGGTGATGGTCGCGACCGATGTGGCGGCGCGTGGGCTCGATATTCAGAACTTGCCGTACGTGGTGAATTACGAGCTTCCGCAGGTGCCCGAAGATTATATACACCGGATAGGTCGTACCGGTCGGGCCGGAGAGGATGGAGTGGCGCTGTCGTTGGTCTGTGAGGCGGAGAAACCGCTGCTGACTGCGATTGAAAAGCTGCTTGATTACAGAATCCAGCGACAGACGATTGAGGAATTCCCCGTGATTGCGGTCAAGCGTGGGATGCAGCTGAGCCCGGCCAAGAAAAAGAGGTTGTCCCAGCCGAAACCAAAGACGAAACCGGCGGCTGTAAAACCAGCGAAAGCCAAACGTAAAAAAGCCGTAGCCGAGCCTCCCGCACCGAAGACCGGCCGCCGTGGAGCCAGAACGAAACAGTCTTGAACATATCCCGTTTCAATTATTGTGAAAGACGGAAGAAACTCTGGTGAAAAGCAAGGCAGAAGATTTACCACGGAGACACTGAGTCACGGAGAAATCAAAATAGCTTTACATGCGTTTTTCCTCTGTGGCTACGTGTTCTACAGTGAGCAGAGCGAACGTGTGGTGAAATCTTTGGCTTATTTGTTTTGATCAGATCAAGCAGAGTCGGGTGTCGGAGCAGGATAATAAAGGCGACCTGCATGCTATCTGGCTTGCACAACGAGAATAATATCTTTCAGACGAAAACATCGTATATTTACGTTCTGATCGGATTGACGCGCAATCATCAAACAACGAGGAATTCATGACTGAAAAAGCATTTCAGGATTATTATCCTGAACATCTGGCGCACTGTTACGGTTGTGGCAGTCTGAATAAGCACGGCCACCAGATCAAGACGCATTGGGCTGGCGAAGAGAGCGTTACCTTCTTCACTCCTGAGCATAAACATACTGCTGTCCCCGGTTACGTTTATGGCGGCCTTCTGGCCTCGTTGATCGATTGTCATAGTACCGGGACGGCGGCCGCGGCAGCCTATCGGGCTGAAGGCCGAGCGATGGACAGCGAGCCGCCGCATCGTTTTTTGACCGCCTCCTTGCATGTCGACTATCTTAAACCGACGCCACAGGGTGTTGAGCTGGAGATTCGCGGCCGGATAGAAGCTATCAAAGGCCGTAAGGTTATCATCGAGGCGTGGATTATCGCCAACGGTGAAATCACCGTGCGCGGTGAAGTGGTCGCCGTTGAAGTCCCGGACAAGATGGTGCTGGAACTGCTGGAACAAGCCGGCAAGTGATATGCCAAAAGATGGCGTGCTTACTTCGATTTCTTGAATCGGTCACCAAGCGCAGCAAATGGTGAGTGGGCAAGTGACGGCTTCTCCTGGCGTTCAGATGGCCCGTCGCTGCTGCGTTGTTCCTGTACGCCGCGGGTATGCTCATGATCATGGCAGTAGAGGCAGAGCAGCTCCCAGTTGCTGCCGTCAGGTGGGTTGTGGTCGTGGTTGTGATCCTTGTGGTGTACCGTCAGCTCACGGAGTTTTTTACCCTCGAATTCACGGGTGCAGCGGCCGCAGACATGCGGGAAAAGTTTTAACGCTTTTTCCCGGTAGCCGGCCTGGCGCTGCTGCTCTTCTTTACGCATCTCGGCAACGAGCCGGTCACGTTGTTCGCTGTCAGTCATCACTTTATTTCTTTCTGTTAGACACTTCAACTAGGTTAGCGGTTTGCGACGTCAGGTCAAACACGACCTTGATCTTTTTGTTGCGTAGTTGCTGTATTACCTGCTTGACTTTATCTTCCAGCGCGCCACCGGCATCACTCCAATCGGCACCGTCGCGCGTTACAAATTCCTGAATCATCCGGTGCAACGTATCCGGATTGATCTGAGCATAAGGAATCTCAACCCCTTCTTCGTGATGATCAGTCGGTTTTTCCTGGGACACAGAGCACCTCAATATGGTCGGGACAGTTTAATCTTACCAGGCGGCTGTCAGCATAGCACTTGCTTATTAAATCCTCCACAACGTACACTCAATTTCAATCTAAAGTGCAGGATCTTTTTACGAGATTATCATGAATGGACAACAAATGAATGATCCGCTACACGGCGTGACCCTGGAACAGATCGTGACCAAACTGGTTGAGTGTTACGGTTGGGAGGTGTTGGGTGAAAGAATCGATATCCGTTGTTTCACTCACAATCCGACGCTGAAATCGAGCCTGAAGTTTCTGCGGCGAACACCGTGGGCGAGGAAGAAAGTTGAAGCACTGTATATCAGGACAAAAGTGTGATTGACAGATAGGTTGTGGACGCTGATTTTCACAGTGATTCCAGTCAGTTAATAAACATGCTTGACATAGCGCAAAAAGCCGACTAGATTGCGCCGCATCAGCATGGGCTGAGTAGTGTATTTGGTGATCATAATCTATAGTTTCAAGAGGAGTTATCTGAGATGATAGAACCTTTCAAGATGGGCTACACCGCCATCGGCGGCCTTGGTATTTTTATCCTCGGTATGAAGTACCTCTCCGATAGTCTGCAGATGCTGTCGGGCGGGTTGATTCGCAAAGCGATCTCGTCTGTGACCAGTAACCGCTTCCTGGCGGTATTTGTCGGTCTGGTTATTACCACCTTCGTCCAATCCTCATCTATCACCACAGTTATGGTTGTCGGCCTGACCAACGCCGGTCTGATGCAGTTGACCCAGGCGATCGGTGTAATCCTCGGCGCTAATATCGGCACCACCATCACCGGTTGGATTCTGGCGGTCAAGGTTGGTAAATACGGTCTGCTGCTGATCGCTCTCGGCGTCTTTCCGATGCTGTTTTCCAAAAATGACCGGTTCTCGGCCAGCGCCAAGGTGCTGGTCTCTCTCGGTTTGATCTTCTTCGGTCTGGAGATTATGAGTGGTGCCTTCAAGCCGCTGCGCAGCGACGAAGGTTTCATGAGTCTGATGCTGACTCTCGACGCCCAGACGCTACTGAGTATCCTCGGTTGCGTCGCCATCGGTTGCCTGATGACCATGGTTATCCAGAGCAGTTCGGCGATGCTCGGTATCACTATCGCTCTGGCGGCGACCGGCGCCATCCCGCTCTACACGGCTGTTGCTCTGGTCATGGGTGAAAATATCGGTACCACCATCACCGCCCAGTTCGCCGCCATCGGCGGGTCGATCGCGGCGCGGCGTGCGGCTATGGCCCACAGCGTGTTTAACCTGCTCGGGGTCGTGATAATAATTTCTATTTTTGCGCCCTATGTCGGGATGATCGAGGAGCTTGTGCCGGGTGCTGCAGATTTTGTTGGTGCCGACGGAAATCTACCTTATGTTGCTGCCCACATCGCTATGGCGCACACCTTCTTTAATGTTACCGCCACCTTTGTGATGTTGCCATTTCTCAATCCGCTGGCGAATCTGGTCACCAGAATGGTCCCGGAGAAAGAGGGGGCGGAAAAAGGTTCGTTCAAGTATATCGGCGCGCCCGGCAGTATGCCGGTGGCGATGGGTGTTTCGATGGTGTTTGAGGAACTCAAGCGGATGCAGGGTCGGGCGCATAAGGCGCTGCGTCATGCCGGTAGTTTCTTGCAGCGCGAGCTAAAAGGACGTGAGCGTTTTTACCAAAAGGTAAAGTTACTCGAAGATGAAACCGATGTCATGCAGCATGAGATCACATCGTTCACCGTTACCCTGATGCAGTCTGGCAACGCCAGTAACGAGCAGTCTGATCGGGCCTACGCTTATGTGCGTGCCGCCGACGAGCTGGAGTCGATTGCCGATTATTCCCTCTCGCTTTGTTCCTATATGCGGCGTCTCGAAAAGAACGAGCTTGATT
>CBDUUF010000055.1:0-8114 GCA_965370375.1 uncultured Desulfuromonadaceae bacterium | reverse complement strand
CTTCTGAGTCGTCGCTAGTTGCAGGTGCATCGTCAGTCAGATCAGTTGAGTCTGTTGAGACTGATTCGCCGACATCTGAGGTAGTCTCGTTATCGTCAGCGTCAAAGTCAAAAGCAACCTGACTGTCGTCGTTTGTTTCGTCTTTTGCCACATCATCCGGAATTGCTATCTCTGGTGCCACCACCGAAATCAGATTTTCGAGACGGGCACTGATTTCCAGTAGTTTTTCACCATTTTTCTTTGATCTTGCGGCAATGCGCCAGACGAGAAAATAGAGCAAAGCAACGATCAGGGTGAGTACAATAAATAACGGGCTAATTGTTCCATCCTGCTGGAAGAAAAAATCCATAGAATCCTCTCCGAAGAAAACCTTTACAGTCCTGTAGCGTTACAACTGTATATTTTCGTTGTTGAACTCTTAATAATTAACCGTATCTGCGCCTTCTGTCAATAAAAGTATAACAAAAAGACAAGGTTAAGAGCTTCAGGAGATGGTTGAACTATGTGGCTAAAGATAAAATATGCAGCATCCCAACTGTTTTACAACCAACCCAGGCAGAGGAACGTCTGCCCAGGTCATCAAGGTAGCTGGAAATGGGTGCTGCATGAGGGGCAGTCGACCTCTTTACCCGCCAGCTTTTTGGGGTAAGTCATTTCGAATTTACAAAGGGTGCAGAGTGATTTGCTGATTTCCGGTCGATCCGGGTCATCTTCAAGTTTGATGATTGCCGGTGAGGCTGTCAGCATCGATTCACTCTTCAGAGCCGGGAGTAGAACCGCTTCCTGGCAGTTTGGGCAGGTGATGATGGTATTGCAGATCGCTGGATTCAAGGGGATGCTAGTGTTGCAAAGATGACAGATGGCTTCCGGGCCGGTAGCTACGGAAAATATTTCAGAATTGTCAACGGGGACATAATCGTCGCTGGTTTGACTATCCAGGTCGAGTGGCTCTATTGGCTTGTCGTCTACAACATGCTGATCGTCTACTGTCAGCGGGGTTTCGTCAGAGGGTGTGATAGAAACTTCAGGTGGTGGGGTGAAACCTTTGCTCGCCGGATTGCCACATTTACTGCAGACCCAGGTGTCTTCGTTGTTGGTGATTGCAGTACGGACCCGACCAAAAAAACCATCTCCGGTCGGACGCACGATAGTTACGCCTCTTTGACAATGAACGCAGTACCCGGCCGAACGATTCTGACTAGCCATACAGCCTCCTTTTACTCAGGGGATGTAATTTTTGCATAACTGCATGTGCAAAGTTTACCGCCTGTCGTAGCGATATAATTTATTAAATTTCAGCTACTTGTGCATTATTGCCCGCTTTAATAGCCGTTTGACACATCTATGGTCTGTTGAAGATTAATACGTTCAGTTATTGTTAATGCAAGTTCTTATCCTATTTATCCATAGCTGTTACATGCACCTTTGCGAGGGCGTCATATATTTACATGACGTTGAAAATGATGGTTGACCTGTTGGAACTTGTAAAGCGCATATGATATTGTTAAAGAGAATTAGCAGAGGAAGATCATGATGGGAATATACGACACCGAAAAGACTACAGAGCAAAAAGCTGGAGAAAAAACGGCATCACCTCCGCTATACAAGGTGCTGATGCACAATGATGATTATACAACCATGGAGTTTGTTGTTGGTATGCTCGAGTCGGTTTTTCATCTGCCACCAACTGAAGCCAATCAGATCATGTTGCAGATTCATATGCGCGGGATCGGAATTTGCGGCACTTTTCCTTTTGAAATTGCCGAGACAAAGATTCATCAGGTTCACATGAGGGCACGGCAGGAGGAATTTCCTCTGGAGTGCAGCCTCGAAGAGGTCTAAAAATAAGATGTTTGATCAGGATGTCCAAATTGCTTTTTCACTTGCTGTGCGTGAAGCACAACGTCGCCGCCATGAATATCTGACGGTTGAACACCTGCTTTACGCCATACTGTTTGAACAGAATGGTCAGCAGATCATCAGTCAGTGTGGCGCTGACCTTGAAACCTTGAAATCAGCCCTTGAAACCTACTTTGACGAGCATCTGCAGCCGTTACCTGATACTAGTGATGATGTTCCGGAACAGACAGTAAGCCTGCAGCGCATCCTGCAGCGTACCGTTATGCATGTCCAGTCGTCCGGCAAGCAACAGGCTTCGGTTGGCGATATTCTTGCGGCGTTACTCGATGAAGAAAAAACTTTTGCCTCGCTGTTGCTCGAGGAACAGGGGGTCAGTCGTTATGATGTTGTCAGTTATATTTCACACGGGGTTACGAATGCAGCGATTGAAACCCCGCAACCGACCAGGCCGAAAGAGGGTGCTACGGAGAAACGACCTAAGGTTGCCAAGGATCCACTCAAGTTATATACCGTAAACCTGCTTGAACAGGCAACTAACGGCCGGATCGATCCTCTGGTTGGGCGCTCAGATGAGTTGGGTCGCGCCATACAGATTCTCTGTCGCCGGCGGAAGAACAACCCGATCTTTGTTGGCGAGCCGGGTGTTGGCAAAACGGCTCTAGCCGAAGGTTTGGCGCTGCGGATTATAGATGGTGAGGTTCCCGATCTGCTCAGTAACGCGGAAATGTTTTCCCTCGATATGGGCGCGCTGTTGGCCGGAACAAAATTTCGTGGTGATTTCGAAGAGCGATTAAAGGCGGTCATTACCGCGCTGGAAAAAAGACCCGACTCTATCCTGGTCATCGATGAGATTCATACTGTGGTCGGAGCCGGAGCGACGAGTGGCGGTTCACTGGATGCCTCGAATATTCTAAAGCCGGCCCTTGCTTCAGATTCGGTCCGTTGTATCGGTTCGACCACCTTTGAGGAATATCGCAACCTTTTTGAGAAGGATCGCGCACTGTCGCGGCGGTTTCAAAAGATCGATGTCCTGGAGCCAAGTGTGGATGAAACAGTTGAGATTTTACAGGGTTTGAAAAGCCGCTACGAAAAACATCACAACATAAAATATCGTGATGAGGCACTCCGTCAAGCGGCGGGTCTTTCTGCGCGGCATATTAATTTTCGGCACTTACCGGATAAAGCTATCGACGTAATAGATGAAGCTGGGTCGCGGGCGAGAATCGCTGGCCGGAAGAACAGCTGGATTGGCCATCGGGAAATCGAAGCGGTGGTCGCCGATATTGCCAGGGTGCCGATAAGCAGTGTGTCCGGTTCAGATCGACAACGACTAAAGTATTTGGACCGCAAGTTAAAGAAGACTGTTTTTGGTCAGGACACGGCGATTGACCTTATGTGCAGTGCAATTCTGCGTTCCCGGGCCGGACTCGGCGATCCGGAGAAACCGACCGGTTCATTTTTGTTCACCGGCCCGACCGGAGTAGGTAAAACTGAAGCCGCCCGTCAACTTGCCGAACATCTGGGCGTGGAATTTATTCGTTTTGACATGAGCGAATATATGGAAAAACACTCAGTCGCCCGATTAATTGGTGCTCCTCCGGGGTATGTCGGTTTTGATCAGGGTGGGTTGTTAACCGATGCGGTTGTGAAAAATCCGTATGCGGTTCTTTTGCTGGATGAAATTGAAAAGGCCCATTCCGATCTTTTCGATCTTCTGCTGCAGATAATGGATCACGGAACCCTGACCGATAACACCGGCAGGCATGCCGATTTTCGCAATGTGGTTATGATCATGACCAGCAATGTCGGAGCCAGAGAACTAAGCTCAGCCGCAATCGGCTTTGGTGATGCGTCACCACGGTCTTCTAAACAGGCAGTTGACAGGGAGTTTTCACCGGAATTTCGCAACCGGCTTGATGCCATCGTACCGTTTGCTGCATTAAGTGAAAAAGTGATGCTGCAGGTCGTTGACAAGTTCCTGCTTCGTCTGCGAAATGCCTTGGCTGAAAAGAAGGTGCAACTTCATGTCTCTTTCTCTGCCAGGAGTAATTTTGCCCGCCGTGGTTACGATCCGGTGTTTGGTGCCAGACCGTTGGCGCGGTTGATCGAGTCCGAATTGAATGATGCGATCGCTTCGGAGATACTGTTTGGCCAACTGCAAAAAGGCGGTGTGGTTCACATCGGTTGCCGTAAAGACAAGCTAACCTTCAGCTACGAATCCTGATTTGGATAACCTCTATACGTGCCTTTATTTCGCCTGACAGATGAATTGGTTTTCCCGCCGTCCGCCCTGGCTGAAGAGGATGGTCTTCTAGCCATCGGCGGTGACCTGAGTTTGCCACGCCTTTTGTTGGCCTATTCATCCGGTCTTTTCCCCTGGTCCAATGAAGGTGAGCCGCTGCTCTGGTGGTCGCCCGATCCGCGCTGTGTATTTGAACCGGGTGCAATGCGGGTCAGCCGTAGTCTGGCTAAAACCTTGCGCCAGGGCCGATATCAGGTCACATACAACAAGGTTTTTGAGCGGGTGATTGAGAATTGTGCCCAATTACGGGTTGAGGCTGGCACCGGCACCTGGATCAATACCGATCTGCACCGGGCGTTTGTTGAACTGCATCGTGTCGGTCATGCACATTCTATTGAGTGCTGGCAAGACGGAGCATTGGTCGGTGGCCTGTACGGTCTTTGTCTCGGCCGGTGTTTTTTTGGCGAGTCGATGTTTCATCTGGAGCGGGATGCTTCGAAAGTGGCGTTGTTGCATCTGGTAAATCGGGCAGCAGAGTTGGGGTTTGAACTGGTAGATTGTCAGTTGTCGAATGAACACTTAATCAGTCTCGGCGCGAGCCTGATAACACGGAGTGAGTTTTTGCAAAGGTTGGTCAAAGGTGGGGTTAGGCCGTCAGTTCACCAGCCCGTCAGCTCGATCAAGTTGCCGTCTCAGTCTGCTTCATTTTCCTCATCGTCCTCAATGTAGGAATCACCTTTGGCGACAAATTCTTCGATCCGCTTTTTGTCCTTGTTCATGATGTTCAGGAACTGAAACCCGGTCATGAATTTTCCGTCTTCCTCCTGGCCTTTTTTCCAAATAACTTCAGCCAAGGCGCAGATCGGCTTGCCCTTGTCGCCCAGGTTAAGCAAAAACATGCCGATGTCGGCCTTTTCGATCGGCGGGGCGACAAACATGCCGATACCGGTAGCGCTGAGGTTGGCTTTCTTCCGTGGCACTTTCGGCAGTTTTGCCGGATCTTCCGTTTTCTCAATCAACTGGACGTACTTTTTCCATTGGCCGCGAAAAGAGCGGAGTTTGCCGCCACTTCTGGTGTAGCCGATTTCAATGGTGGCATTGAGGCGGGGGAAAAGCCGGCGGCGGATCATCTGCAGGTCGTTATTATGGCGAATGCGGATCTGGTTGGTGCCGAGCATTTTTTCAAAGGTGCCGGTCAACTGAATACCGACGCCCATGGAGTTGGTCATGATTTCAAACTTCATCCCCTCTTTGAAGGGATAGCGTTCCTCGGCCGAGGTGCGATAAGGGATAGTCATATCGATGGTCTGACGCCCGAGGCTGCTCAGGTGGCCAGTCAGGGCATCAAGATGCCCCGGACCCTCCGAGGCCTCAGTAAGGACACGAAGTGAAATCGTTTGTCCGGCTTTCATGTATTTTTTCAGTGGCATCTAAGAACTTTTTGTATGAGCATCTAGCTAGTGGATAAAAAAATCAGTTTTCGATATGGCAGGATTCACAATCCTCGGCCACTGAAAATGCATCGTCACCATCGTGGCAGGCGCCGCACGACTCGCCGCTCTCCATTGCTTCCATGCTGACCGGTTTGTTGTTAGACCTCGGTTTGAATAGATCTGAATGACAATCATCGCAGCCGAACATGTCGGTGTGGACTTCGTGACTGAACAATACGTTGCCCATCTCCTCTTCCATAAAGGTAATGTCTTTGGTCGGATGGCAGGTCGAACAATCTTCGGCGACCGAGAAGGCTATGCTGCCGTTATGGCAGGCGCCACACGATTTGCCTTTTTCCATTTGCGCCATGCTGATCGGGCCGGATTTATTTTTGTAGATACTTGAATGGCAATTGCCACAATCGGTTACCTCGGTATGGAATTCATGACTGAACAGGATCTTGCCGGCACCGGCAGTTTTGAAGATTATGTCTCGGGTCGCATGACAACTGCCACAATCGGAAGCGACGGAGAAAGCATCACCACCATCATGGCATGCTCCGCACGACTCGCCCTGTTCCATTTGCGCCATGGTTACGGTCTTGTTTTTTGAGTTTGGCAAAAACAGGTCGGAGTGGCAATCTGTACAACCAAACATGTCAGCATGAACCGGGTGACTGAATTTCACACCACCGACTTCAATTTCGCCCCCGTGGCAAGAGCCGCAATCGCCGGCAACGCTGAAGGCTCGTTTGTCGTTGTGGCAGGCGCCGCATGACTTGCCTTTTTCCATCTCGGCCATGGAGAAAGATTTGTTCTTCTTGACGTCGATATTAAAGATCGCATTGTGGCAGGTCGGGCAATCTTGTCCGAGCGCTTCCAGATGATCATAATGACTGAAGTTGACATTGCCGAGATCTTTGGTCGACATGGCAACCTTGTCCTCAATCCAGCGGGCCGATGCAACCGAAGCAACCAATACAAAAATGACTAACAGAACCAAAGCGTGCCTGTTCATATTTTCCTCCAAAAAAGCATAATGCCGCATTATACAGAAAAACTCCCGATGTCCAAATGATTAATGCGTTGCAGCAGGAGGGGGTTGGTTACTCTGCCGATTTATTATGTGAATTGTGCTAGCATGCCAGCTAAAGAAAGATGGGGTAATGAAAGTACATTTTAATTATATTTTTGCTGTAACCGCACCCGGCCTGGAAGAGGTGTGTGCCGCAGAGTTGCAGAACTTGCTGGAAGTTGACACTTCGATTGAACTGGGTGGCGTCCAGTTTTCCGGTGGGTTGAGTGAATTGTATCAGGCTAACCTCTCCTCGCGTATAGCGAGCCGATTTCTGGTCCGGGTGGGCGAGATTCGCGCACGGGATTTTTCGGCATTTTACAATCGCTGTGTGCAGCTCCCCTGGGGTCGCTATCTAAAGGTGGAGACACCGGTTGTGGTCAGGGCGTCGAGTCGAAGTTCCAGGTTGGTCCACACGGGACGCTTGGCGGAAGTAGTTGAAAAAGCGATTAATAAATCCCTCGGCCGCTCGTCAACTGGCAGTAGTGAGGATTCCGGGCAGTTGATCGTTGCCAGAATGGAAGATGATATTTGCCGGATATCAATTGATAGTTCTGGCGATTTGCTACATCGCCGTGGCTATCGCCTGGAAACAGCTAAAGCACCTCTACGTGAAACATTGGCGGCCGGTATTCTCAGTTTGCTTGAATGGGATGGTGTCACTAACCTGGTCGATCCGATGTGTGGTTCCGGAACGTTTTTGATTGAGTCAGCGCTCATGGCTGCGCACAGGGCGGTGGGGGCGGATCGGCGCTTTGCTTTTATGGCTTGGCCGCGCTTTCGACCGGGGTTATGGTCGCAGTTATTGGACGAAGGGCGGCGGCCGGTTATTGCTCCGAGCGTGTCAATTCACGGCTCGGATGCCGATGCCGCAGCTATTGGCTCGGCCGGCAAAAATATTGAACGAGCCGGGTGTGTGGATTTTGTCAATCTGGCTTGTCGGCAGATTGACAATGTGTCGGGAGTGCAAGGTACGGGTTTGATTATCTGTAACCCGCCATACGGTCTGCGCGTCGGTAAGAATGAGGATCTGCTGCCGCTATATCGGCAGATTGGTGAACTCTACAGGACGCAGTTTTCCGGCTGGCAGGGAGCGCTGTTGTGCCCGCCAGGACGACTGGCTGATGCGACCGGGCTTGACCTTCAGCGGGTTGCAGCGCTGGTCAATGGCGGTTTGAAAGTTACGCTGTTCAAGGTCGATTTGTAAGGCCGTCTTTTTTACTTGTTTTATACAGTGAACAAACCTATACTCTTCAGTTGCTTCCATGCTTTAGCGTGGTGGGCAAATATTGTCAGAAGGCGAGGTGATGTTTTAATGGAAATCCATGTAATGGATAACAACGTCGAAAAGGCTATCCGTGTGCTCAAGCGCAAGCTGCAGCAGGAAGGACTTTTTCGTGAAATGAAGCAACGCAAGTTTTACGAGAAGCCGAGTGTTAAGCGCAAGCGCAAAGAGAAAGAAGCACAACGCCGCCTGCGCAAGAAGCAACGTTTGATGCGCAGT
>CBDUUF010000054.1:0-8226 GCA_965370375.1 uncultured Desulfuromonadaceae bacterium | reverse complement strand
GCTCGTTTGCAGCCTCATAGCCGTAGCTATGGGGCAAAAAGGAGCTGAAATATGGGCCAAACGACCAAATTTTGTAGCCGGTTCATGGAAAGTCCGACAGGCTGCTTGTTATTTAATAAAATTTTTACCGCGCACAATGCCACAAGTCAACTGTTCAAAATAAATTATATTTTGACCTCAGCAGCCAACCCTCATATCATGACGCGCAGTCATATTATAAAGTTTACCAGAAATACTGAGCGAAATACCGATCAGATGACACCAACACAGACCTCTGCAAATACCAACGCCTACCTCCTGCTCCTTTTGCCACCCTTGTTCTGGGCCGGAAATGTCGTACTGGCCCGCGGCATTGTCGAGCTGATCCCGCCGGCGACCATGTCATTCTGGCGCTGGGCAATCGCCCTGTTATTGCTGGCACCGTTCACCTGGCAGCAGGTTCGCCGCGATTGGCCGGTCGCCGTCAAAGGCTGGAAGGTGCTGACGCTGGCCGCTTTTGTCGGTATCGCCGGCTTCAACCTCATCCTCTACACCGCGGTTCACACGACGACTGCACTGAACTGTGCCCTGATGCAAGCCGCCATGCCGGCGGCGATTATTCTGGTCAGTTTCCTGATCAACCGCGAACGCATCCTGCGTCGTCAAGCGCTCGGCACCGGCCTCTGTATGGCTGGCGCTTTATACATTGTCCTGCATGGTGAAATAGGCACTCTGTTTGAATTGTCATTTGCCGAAGGCGATCTGCTCATGCTGCTCGGGATCTTTTTCTATGCCGTCTATACGGTAATGGTCAATAAGCGCCCGGCGATTCACCCTTTGAGTTTTCTGACCATCATCATCGCGATCGGCACGCTGTTTCTGCTCCCGATCTACCTGCTGGAGCAACACTTTACTACACCGCTCACGCTCAATCGCGAGGTAGTGCTGAGTGTTGGCTATGTCGCCATGTTCCCCTCGATTCTCGCGTACCTCTGCTGGAACTACGGCATTGAGCGTCTCGGTGCCAACCGCGCTGGTCTTTATGTCAATCTGGTGCCATTGTTCGCCTCACTGATGGCGGTTTTTCTCCTTGGTGAACATTTTCAAAGCTACCATTTGCTCGGCATGCTGTTTATAATCAGCGGCATAGCCCTGTTTAATATGCGTCAATCATTCAGGATCAGCAGATGAACAATATCGACAAAGACAATATCCAGGCGATCCTGTTCGACCTCGACGGTACGCTGTTACAGGTTGAAATGCAGGAATATATTTCGACTTATGCAGCATCTCTGGCCGACCGACTGAGTCACCGGATTGCAACCGACAAAACTGTCGACGCGATTTTTTCGGCTATCAGCGAACTGATCAACAGAGATTCCGGCGACGCCAGTAACGAAATCTACTTTCTCCAACTGATTGCCGATCGACTCGATATTAGTCTCGAAGCGGTCGCTGACGGGTTCGCTGAATTTTTCTCGAGCGATCTCTCTTTTCTCGACTCGCTCATGCAACCAACACCATTGGCCAGGGCACTGATTGAGCAAAGTCTGGAGCGCAAGCTCACCATTGTAATCGCCACCAACCCGGTCTTTCCAAGAGCAGTTGTCGAAACCAGATTGGCCAGAGCCGGATTATCCGACTTCGACTTCCACCTGGTCACCAGTTATGAAAACTGTCGGCGCTGCAAACCGCATCCAGATTATTTCACCGATATTCTGGCGCAGCTCAACCTGCAAGCTAAGGCCTGTCTGATGGTCGGCAACGACAGCCGGCACGATCTCGCCGCCCGGGAAATCGGCATTCCAACCTTCCTCGTCGACACCTGGTTGATCGATCGATGTCGGGGAGATTTCACAACCGACTTGCGCGGCGACCATGTTGCATTACTCGATTTTATTATGACAATCAGTAAACGGCGGTGATTATTGACATCTCACCTCTGATTGGCTACTCTGTTGCGGATGCATTTTCCATGAACCATCGTTTTAGCAGCCTGCGTACACTTTTCCGGTTTTACCGGTTCTGATATGATGTCCGGCGACGGACAGGGAGGACAAATGAGTAAACTCGTGGACAATCCGGACTTGGCGTTCCGACTGGCGCGCGCAATCGTCTCCGATATTGCCCTTTACAACCCGGAGAAGGTCAAAGAGGGTATTACCAACGATAATATTTTTGATCTTCTGGCAGAGGAACTTGTTGAGGGACGGGACCATTTTAACACCCGAGTTTCTCCCGACATGGCTAATCGCGACAACCTGTATGACCGGGCTGTTGTCGATGTCATGATCAAGCAGGCTGGCAAGATCGAGAGTTCAATCTGGTAAATAATGGGAGCTATTCTGCGTTTTACTTTTGATCGCGGACAAGCACCGAAGCGTCTTGACCAGTACCTGGCTCTCTGCATGCCGGAGCTGAGTCGTTCGCAGATCAAACGACTAATCGAGAGCGAGCAGATTCTGTGTGACGGAAAACCGGTCAAGACGGGCAATAAACTAAGGGGGGGTGAGGTGGTCACTGTCACCATCCCGGAGCCGGCGCCAATTGAAGCCATCCCCGAAGCGATCCCTCTCGAAATCCTGCATGAAGACTCACATCTTATCGTGATAAACAAAGCGGCCGGAATGGTCGTTCATCCGGCACCGGGTCATAGTAGTGGCACCTTGGTAAACGCCCTGCTGCACCACTGTCGGGACTTGTCCGGAATCGGCGGCCAGATTCGCCCCGGGATCGTGCACCGTCTTGATCGCGATACCTCCGGGGTTATGGTCGCGACCAAAGATGATATCACGCATCAGGACCTGGCCCGGCAATTCAAGCTGCATTCGATCCGGCGGCAGTATGTTGCGTTGGTTTTCGGTCGATTTGAGGCAGATAGTGGTACAATCGACCAACCGATCGGGCGACATTCGCAACACCGCAAGAAGATGAGCAGCACTACCCGCAAGGGACGACACGCGGTCACTCATTGGAAAGTGTTGCAACGGTTTGATAGTGATCGATTGACGCTGGTCGAGTTAAACCTGGAGACCGGTCGGACGCACCAGATCCGGGTGCATCTTTCCGAGATGAATCACCCGGTGGTCGGCGATCCGGTCTATGGCTCAACCAAACGCAGCAATCAACTGCCGGATACAACCCTGCGGGCAATGATTCAGGGTTTGAGTAGACAATTTCTCCATGCCAGATTGCTCGGTTTCGAGCATCCGGTTACAAAAGAAGAGCTGGAATTCAATTCGGCGTTACCGGCTGAATTGAGTAACCTGATCGATTACCTGAACCACAAACACGAAAGCGCTGGCGATCCGTCACGTATGGATTGACAGACGATTTACCAACCATGAAAAACTGTCGTCAAGGCAAAATCAATTTTCTGCAACCGGCATGGGCGGGCAACACAATCGTTCAAGCCGGCTTTACGACCCGTAACGGCGGATCCAGCCGTCCGCCTTTCAACTCCCTTAATCTGGGACAGAATACGGATGATCCAAAACACAATGTTGAAGCCAACCGGGCTACCTTAACCCGTACCTTTGACCTCCCGCCACATCTGTTATTGACAGTACGCCAGGTTCACGGCACCGATATCCTAGTGCTCGACCAGCCGAATCCTGACGTGTCGCATTTTCAGCAAGTTGAATGTGACGCCATTATCACCGATCAGAAAAATATCATGATCGGGATTCTGGTTGCGGACTGCTATCCTGTTCTGTTGTTCGATCCCGGCAAAGCTGTAGCCGCAGTTATCCACGCCGGCTGGCGCGGTGCTGCTGCCGGTCTGATCGGCCGAGCTGTCGCCGCTATGACTTCGCATTTTGATTGTCGACCTGAAGACCTGCAGGCTGCCGTCGGGCCAGGGATCGGCGCGCATAAATATCCGGTCGACCGACCGGTCCGTGATGCCTTCAGGGAGGGGAGCGACAACTGGGGCGCCATCACCAAAGAGACTCAACTCGGTGAGTGGCTGCTCGACCTGAAGCAAAGCTGCCTGTTACAACTCGAAACCGCCGGGCTGCCAACAGCAAACATCGAATCTGTTGCGGAATGCACTTGCTGCCACCGCGAACTTTTCTTCTCTCATCGTCGTGACAATGGTCAAACCGGCCGACAGATCGGGTTCGTCCTGCTGAACGATAAATCAAAGTAAATCATCCAGGGATAAAATGGACAAGGATCGGATACTTGCAATTGAAGATGACGAAGGAGTCTGCCGACTTCTCCGCCATAGTCTTGCTCGCGAGGACTTTGACCTGCAGATTGTCAATAATGGCAAGGAGGGACTTGCCGTCACCCGGGAAATCGCGCCCTCACTTATCCTGCTCGACCTCGGCCTGCCGGACATCGATGGTTTAGAAGTCTGTCGCCGTCTGAAATCTGAGCCAGAGACTCGCCACCTGCCGATTGTTATCCTGACCGGAAAAGGTGAAGAGACCGATGTCGTCAGAGGGCTGGAGATGGGCGCCGACGATTATATCGTCAAACCTTTTCGGCCGCGTATCCTGAATGCCCGCATCCGGGCGGTTTTACGCCGTCAGATGGATACCAAAGCCGCCCAAATCGTCAACGACGATTTGACCATCGGTCGGCTGACCACTTTTCCTCAGCAGGAATCGATAACCCTGGTTGACGAAGTGATCGATCTCAATCCGGCTGAATTTCGTTTTATCCACGCCCTGATGCACATCTTGCTGTCTCCAGATGATGACACCCCTGCCAATCCATCAATCGGCCAGGAGGGGATGGTCCTCTATGCCGAAAATCGTCTCGACCACCTCCTGCCGATTTTAAAAGAACTGTACGCGGCAAGTCCGTCTCAACACCCCCTGCTGTGCAAATTTACCGGATTGGCCCTTCTACACCTCGATCCGAAACAGGCTGAAAAACTGCTCTATCAGGCAGCAACTCTTTTTGCACAAGTCAACAACCCGGTGGCAGAACTTCCGGTTCTGGCACACCTGGTGCTGTATCATATGTTTCTGGATGGTGATATTGAGAAAGCGACAGCCCTGTTTAAACAAACAGAGCAGCTGGAAATTCGACACTTTGATCAATTGTGTGTCATTTCCCGGATAATTGTCGGCCAGGCCCAGGCGATCGGACACGCTTTTTTGCTCAACGATTTTGACCGGGCATACGAGTATCTGTCAGTCGCCGAAGCGCTGGCCGAAGACCGTGGCCTTGAGCATTTTCTGACCATCAACCTCCTGGTTCGCGCCTATGAAGCCCATATTGCTGTCGACATTACGGAACTGACCAGGATTATTGATGAAATTCTGCTTTTACTTAATCACCCCCAGATCAGTGCCACCAATAAAGCGTTGTTGAAAATACCGCAGCTGCTTTACATCGCCCTGACCGGGTCTTTCGCCTATTTCAGCAGCGTTGAACAAACGCTGCAGAATGAATTTGACGCTCATCTGCCTCCGACCAGTCTACCATCCTGTTTTTTAACTCTCTTGCGGGCACAAATAGCTCAGGCCAAAGAGGAGCACAACAAAGTCCTGACGCTGCAGACTTTGGCAACGGACAATATTTTATTTCAGCCAATTATCACCGGGATGCTGGCAATGTCAGCAGCTCAAGCTGACAAGCCAAAAATGGCTGTCGATGCGATTACCGCCAATCTGAATTGTGACCAGCAGCTATCGTTTGTCCACTTGCAGGGACGCCTGCTTTGCAGCCGGGCCCTGTTAGCCTTGGATCAGACTACAGAAGCCGCCCGGATGTTGGAGTCGATCCAGATCCAGGTAGAGACCTCGGGCTGGCGTTTGATCGAAATTCAGACTCTGGCGTTATCTCTGCTATTTTACCGCGACCGACCAATGACTCCCGAACGGCTATCCTCTCTACAGCGCCTTTTGCATGAAATGCAAGCGACCGGAATAAAACACCTGCGTTGTCTTACTCCAAACGACCTCCGTTTTCTTCTCTACACGGCAGTCAACCAGAATATTGACCGGACGTTTGCCACCGAACTCTGCCGTGAACTGTTTAAGGTCAGCTTTGACCAGAACTCACAACCTTTTCCTTTACTGCAGTTCAAAACCCTTGGCGGTTTGCAACTTTCTTGTGCAGACGTAAATATATTAAACAGTGATAGCTTCAGCCGTAGCCAGCGGGAATGCCTAGCCTTGTTGATTGCAGCCCCGAAGAACCGGGTCGATCAGGAAGAGATGCAATTGGCCTTCTGGCCGGAAAGCCACCCGGATAAAGCCAGGGCCAACCTTGACACCATGCTCTCACGACTACGCAAAACCATACAGGTGAGAATAAAGCCGTTGCCGGCCAAGAACTACCTGAAACTGCAAAAAGGGATTGTCAGTCTTGATCATTGTCTGTTCGATATCGACGAGTTGCTGTTTGAGTTTGAGCGTGGACGAAACCTGTTGCGTAAGCGTGAACTCTGGCGAGCTGATATAATGCTGAGCCACGCACTGTCGCTCTGGCACGGCGACTTCATACCGGGAGCCTGTGTAACCAATCAAACTATAAAACTGGCTGATCAAGCGCGCCAGGCATGTATAGAAACGACTCTGGCCTGGGCTGAAGCCCTTAATGACCTGGGACAAACAACCCGGGCAATCGGCATTTTGAGCAAGGTGTTGTCTCTGGACCGTTGTCATGAAGAGTTGATTGCCGCCCTTTATCGCAGCTTTATGCGCGGGAAAAACTTAACCCGGGCTGGACAGCTGTTGCGCCAATATGAAGAAGCTATGCAAAGAGAAGACTACGCCCCTGCCGAAATCGGTCGTCTGCTCACGCAAATTCGCAGTCGCATCGCCAAATAACCCTTCAAATCGAACTCAACCTGCTTTTTTCTTACGTTTTTTTGAAAATAACTGCAAAATGTCAGAAAAATGTCAGAAATCATCTGTAGAATAAACATCATTAGATCAGAGATCAAGGCGCAAGCCTTTTTCGGCTAAAGCTCACGAGGGGGCTGTTGCCCTATCAAATGTTTTTGTTATTGAATCCGGGGGAAGCCCCTATCCTTTTTACAGGATAGGGGTAATTTTCTTTTCAGACCCAACCAACCATACCCTGTTGATATAATTGCATAACCTGCTGCTTTCAGTTATGCTGTCAACCATGTTGCAAAACAGGCAAATTCTGAAAATCGAACAAAATCTGCGCAAAAAAATCCTCTGGCCGCTCGGCGTATTCATTGTCGGCAGTCTCACGATTTTTCTTTTCATTTCTCACTACTACCTGGAGCTCGGCCTGACTCGAACCCAGGAGACCTATCTTCAGAGCCAAACCAGCAGTTACCACAATTATATGCAGGAACGTACCGGACTGATGCGCTCCATAATGCAACAACTCGGTCGAGATACAGTGCTGATTGCCGCGTTAGACCAGCGCGATCGGACGTTTCTCTTGCAGCACGTTACCCCGCTGTTTAAAGAACTCCTGAAAGAGCAACATATCACCCACTTTTACTTCCACGCTCCGGACGGAACAAATCTGTTGCGCGTGCACAAACCGGATCGCCATGGCGACCTGATAGATCGCGTCACGATGCATCTGGCGCAACGTAACAACAATATTTCCGACGGCATCGAATTAGGTCCTCTAGGCACCTTCACCCTCCGGGTGGTAATGCCGGTTTATAACCAGAACCGACTGGTCGGCTATCTCGAACTTGGCGAAGATATTGATCCGATCCTCGACCATCTGGCGACTGAATCCGATGCCAGCATGGCCATACTGATTCAAAAGCAATTTCTCAATCGAGAGGCATGGGTTGAAGGCCAGAGCATGCTTGGCGAGCCTGCAGCATGGGACCTACTGCCTGATCATGTAGTTGGCGGGCTTACCAATCAGGAGCTTGTAGCGTTTCTGCCACAACTTGCCACCCCGGAAGCACTCAGCAGCTCCAAGACAGTCGAGGTGTTGCTCCATAACAAAATTCATCGCGGTCGGTTCCTCAACATGATGGATACCGCTGGCCGCACAGTCGGTTCGCTCCTGGTATTACAAAATGTCGATGACATCCTGAAGAATCATCAAACATCCATCTGGTTAATAACTATTTTTTGTTTCATGTTGGCCATCGCCTTGTTTCTGATAGCTGCGATTCTCCTTGGCCGGGCAGATCAGAACCTGAAAATGATCAGCGATAAACTGGCTGAAGAAATGTCTGCGCCGGAAGACCCGCCACCAGCGCTGTAACATTGGCTATCCTCTAAATAAGAAACTCTTGCCCTCACCCACAACATCGGCTATCCTGCGCTAAGAATAATC
>CBDUUF010000053.1:0-8227 GCA_965370375.1 uncultured Desulfuromonadaceae bacterium | reverse complement strand
CCAGCAGTAAAACAGCGCGATCCCGGCCATCAGGATCATCCGTTTCAGGATGTGTTTCTTTTTCATGTGTCCCAGTTCGTGCGCCAGCACCGCCAGAATTTCTTCCTTAGAGAGCTGCTCGAGCAGGGTGTCGAACAACACAACCCGTTTCTGTTTGCCGAAGCCGGTGAAGTAGGCGTTGGAGTGCCCGCTCCGCTTCGAGGCGTCGACCTGCAACACCTTGCTTACCTTCAGCCCGGTTTTCTCCATCATTGAACGAATATCATCTTCCAGACCCTCAACCTTGAGCGGCTCAAACTTGAAGAACAGCGGTTCAATGACATAGGGCGAGATGACCATCATCAACAGGCCGAAGCCGACCATCAGCGCCCAGACCCAGAGCCACCAGCTTTGCGGGGCGGCCTGGATCAGCCAGAAGGCCGCTGAGGCGAGGATAGCGAAGAACAGGGTAGAGAGCAGCAGCGATTTAACCTGATCGGCGCACCAGAGTTTGAAACTCATGTTATTGAAGCCGAAGCGGGTCTCAACCTTGAAATGGTTGTAGAGATCGAATGGGACGCTCAGCACGGTCTGGACCAGCGACAGCAGCAGGAAGAAGGCGAGCCCGGCGACGATGAAGTTCAATCCGTAGCCAGCAAGCCAGCTGTCGTACCAGACCATAATCCCGCCGAAGATAAAGAGCAACGTCAGGACGCTATCGAACAGACTATGTACCAGTGAAACCTGACCTTTGACGAGGGTGTAGTCAGAAGATCTAGCCAGGGTGTCCGGGTCGATAGCCGATTCGAAGCCTGAGGGAACTTCGTGTCCATACTTCTTAAGGTGCTGGTTGTTCAGGAAGTGTAGTACCAACCCGAAAGCGAGGACGGCCAGATAGAGAATAATTATTACAGTTGTCATGGGGAGGGATTATACAGAAATTTACCGGAAGGGGAAGCTGTTGCTAACAGTTAATAAAAAAAGCCCGGACCAACGGAGGGGGGGTGTTGATCCGGGCTAAATAGGTGAACCAAGGCCCACCCATGCAGAAATTAATATATTAGGATTAAAAAGTCAATAACTGAAATAGATAATGCTGTTTGTTGCAGATTTTACAAATAAGACGGCTTGTTCCTCCACTGGCTTTTTGTCCCATCAGTGTTACTCTTTCTTTACTGATATCCGTGGAACAATCTGAATTTGTTACAGTTGAGTCACTCGCAAAAAAGAATCAGATGGCGATGCCAGCACATTTCAATCGAAAGCGATGAATATGAAACAGAATAATTTAAAAAGCTATGTCCAGAAAGTTCTGTTAGTAAGGTTGCTGATTGCCGGAGGAGTGATTGCCCTGATTGTTGCGGCAATCAGCTACACTCTGGAGCGAGATCGGTTTACGCGGTCGCTGGCTGAGGGTGTCGCAAAAGATGCTGCGTTAATAACCGCCAGTCGTAGCAGTGTTGACAATATATTGTCTTCAGATCAGCGTACGGAGCAACTGAAACAGACTATGGATCAGCTCGTTAATGCGCTTGGTGAGGAACGATATCAACGTGACCATTTTATTCTGATGCGTTTTTATGATCAGGATAAAAAATTGCGGGCGATGACCCAAGAGGGTGAGGAGTCTCTATTTCACCAGTTAATTAAGACTATGCCGCCGTTGCCACCGGCTTTTCCTCCGCCTGGTGACTACTGGTACAGTATAAAGAAATTAAATGATCACACCTTGGTGCATGTTGTCACTTACCTTGCCAATTTTGAAGGGATGGAGCATTCGTGGTTTGAGGGTGTTCAAGTGGTTTCAAATGAAACATTAATCGCCATGCGCCTGCGTCTCTTACGGGCCGCTATGATAGCGTTTGCTATTGTTATCGTAACGCTGGCAACGATCTATCCACTCGTTATGTCATTGACTAATAAGCTGTCCCGGTTGTCGCACAGTCTTATGGAAGCCAACATGGAGACGCTACAGGTGCTCGGTAGTGCAATTGCCAAGCGCGACAGTGATACCAATGCGCATAATTATCGGGTAACCATTATTGCCGTACGACTGGCTGAAGCGGTCGGGCTGTCAAAGCGAGATATCCGGGGTTTGATCAAGGGCGCATTTCTACATGATGTTGGGAAAATCGGTATCCGTGATGAAATTTTGCTTAAACCCGGGAAGCTTGATGAAGATGAATATCGGATTATGAAGACCCATGTTGATCATGGTGTTGAAATTGTTGCGCGCTCACGTTGGTTGTCTGATGCGATGCAGGTGGTGCATGGCCATCATGAGCAGATTACCGGAAACGGCTACCCCAAATCTCTGTCTGGTGATGAAATACCGATGGTCGCACGAATTTTTGCCATCGTTGATGTGTTTGATGCACTCACCGCGCGCAGGCCGTACAAAGAGCCGTTCAGCTTTGAAAAGACCATGGGTATCCTCGAGGAGGACAGCGGAACGCATTTCGATGCAACGCTGATCGAAGTATTTAAGACTATAGCAGAAGATATTTATGCCAACATTGCCCCGATGGAAGAGGGGTTGGAAGAGGAACTCGATAAGGTTATAAAAGTTTACTTTGCCGGTGGTAAAGAGGATCTGGAAGATACCGGGCTGATATAATCTTGTTGTCGGTTTGCAAACAGATTTGAATATTCACTCTGAGTTTCGATAGCTTGTGTGCCGCCTGTGCAGGTATATACTTGGACAAAAGGAATATCCCAGAGAAGGAGAATAATCATGGTCAAGGTGAAGACATTTGGCGAACCGCTACAGATATTCAAGGTCCATAAGGAACTGGATGAGCTGGATGAGCGGGTGAATACTTTTATTCGCGATAATAAGATCAGCCGGGTTCTTTCGGTCAGTGACACTGCGACCACCGAAGAAGGTGATACGATTGGTCTGATCCGGGTACTGGTTTACGAAGATTAGTCAGTTCAGGAAACTTCTTTTAACAGTGCAGCCAGTTCGTTGGCATCAGTGATCGGTTCCAGGCAGCTGAAATTATGACAGACATAGGCGGCCGCAGGTTTGTCTTGCTGGCCCATCTGTTGCGTAAATGGGGCGAGCTTGTTGATCGCCGCGTTTTCTGTGCCCAGCAACCGGATGACTTCCGTTTCCGGAGCAAAAACCTGATTCATGATTTGCTCAAGATTATTTATTTCTTCGCTCAGTTCAGCACCCACCAGGACAACTTCCCTAGTCGACTCAAGCAGCAATTCTGCACCTTGTAAAGCACAGGTAAAGCCGGCCGGATAGCTGGTCAGATACGAGGACAATCCTGACAGCAGAGTTTCGCCGCGCTCTCGCCAGACAGCATCACCCGTCAGCATATTCAATCGGGCAAATAGCTGTAAAGCGATGGCATTGGTCGATGGATGGGCGCCGTCAAACAGGTTCTTGGGCCGGACAAGTAATTCTCTGTTTGTCGCATCAGTTTCATAAATCAGGCCGCTTTGCTGATCGAAAAACATAGTGGTCATCTGTTCGACCAGCGCAATAGCTTGCTGCAACCGCTCTGGTTTGAAGGTCGCCCGGTAAAGATCAAGCAACCCTTTGGCCAGAAAGGCATAATCCTCGGCAAATGCGTCGATGGCCGCATCGCCATCCCGGTAACGTCGCAGGAGTTTACCTTCTGCGTTGCGCAAAGTCGTCAGGACAAAGTCGGCCGCAGCTTCTGAGGCTGCAACATAATCCGGCTCGTTCAGGATTCTTCCGCCTGCAGCCAATGCCGAAATCATCATGCCGTTCCAGGCAGTCAAAACCTTATCGTCAGTTAGCGGTGGGATACGTAAACGCCGTTTTGTGAACAGTAACTCCCGGCTCTGTTCAAGACTTGATGTCAGTTGTTCAACAGTAAGGCCATATTCTTTTGCCGTCTGTTCAGGACTGTTTGTCAGATGTGGAATGTTTTTACCGGTTTTTTGTCGACTGCTCTCATCCAGGTAGTTGCCGCTGGCAGTCATATTGAAATGATCGCAATAGATATCACCGGCTTCTTCTTCGAGCAGCGCATGTACTTCCTCGACCGTCCAGAGGTAGAATAGCCCTTCCTCGCCTTCAGAATCGGCATCCTGGGCCGAAAAAAATCCGCCATGTTCACCTGTCAGATCGCGCCGGACGTAGGTAAAAATCTCTCGTGCAGTCTCCGCGTACGCTTCATCCTTGGTGACTTGATACGCCTCGAGGTAGGCTTGCGCCAGACCGGCCTGGTCGTAGAGCATTTTTTCAAAATGCGGCACCAGCCATTGTCGATCGGTTGCATAGCGGTGAAAGCCAAAACCGACCTGGTCGTACATCCCACCGTTACGCATCGCCTTCAGTGTCTGCTCTACATTTTTCAATAAACCGTCATCGCCGGTACGGCGGTGCCGGCGCAGAAGGAATGTTAGATTGTGCGGACTCGGGAATTTTGGTGCCTCACCATAACCGCCATATTCAACATCAAAGCGTTGTTGTAACTGTTCAGTGGTTCGAGTGAAAATGTCGGCAGATACCGATCCGCTCTCTGACTGTTGTTTGCTGTCAGTCTGTAGCGCGGAGATAATCTGTTGCGCCCGCTCGAGAAATTCTCCCGGTTGTTCTTGCCAGCGAGTGGCAATCAACGGCAGGTAATCGACCAGACCGGGACGGTTCATCCGTGCTTCTTTCGGGAAATAGGTGCCGGCAAAAAATGGTTGTCTGTCCGGGGTCATAAAGATAGTCAGTGGCCAGCCACCACTGCCGGTAGTTCTGGTGCAAACATCCATGTAGACCTGATCGATATCCGGCCGCTCTTCGCGATCAACCTTGATACAAATGTAATCCCGGTTGAGCAAATCAGCTACTGTCTGATCTTCGAAGCTCTCTTTTTCCATGACGTGACACCAGTGACAGGTAGCGTAACCGATCGACAGGAAAATCGGCCGGTTTTCCGCTTGGGCTTTGGTGAACGCTTCATCACCCCAGGGGTACCAGTCGACCGGATTGGCCGCGTGTTGCAGCAGGTAAGGGGATTTCTCATGTTGCAAGCGATTTTTATTTGTAGTTGTTGAGGTGGAGCTATGCGTTGTCATGGTGATGGCCTGTGTCGATTTTGATGTTGCATAAAAGATTACTATTTGAGTGTTATTTTACCACCGGATAGTGTTGACGCAATCAACTGTTCCACTTTGGGTTGGATGGGATTTAGTGTAGTATCAAAAATTCAATATTATTTAACTCCGAACAATGAGGTGCCTCGGTGCAAAGACTGATTATTGTAATGCTGATATGTGTGGGTATAGCCCTGATGGCTGGTTCTGTTTCCGCCGAAATTTATAAGTACGTCGATGCCGAGGGCAGGATGCACTTTACAGATACGCCACCGGCCGGAGCAAACGCCGAGCAGCTGAATATTCAACCGAATATCATTGAGGGCGGGGTAAAGCCGAAGTCTTCAGCTAATGGTGAACTGTCATCTGCCGAAATCAGGAAGAAGCGATTACTGGAGACCAGAAAGCAGCCGAAGGTGGAACTGTTTGTCACCAGCTGGTGTGGCTATTGTAAAAAAGCCGAAGCGTATCTGCGTAAAAAAGGGATCAAGTATACAGCTTATGATATTGAAAAAAATCCTCAAGCGGCGCGACGTAAAGCTTCACTGACCTCACGCAAGGGGGTGCCGTTTGCACTGATTGGCGACCAAAAGTTAACCGGATTTTCTGAACCGGCTTATGAGCGGGCATTGCAAAAAGCACGTTAAAACTATGACCGATTGAGACAACGATGAAAGAACAAATCCTGCAGTTCAGACAACTTTTAGATGATCGCGGTCTGTCGATCGATGATTTTGCAATGAATGTCGACGGTGAGACGTTCCGCCTGCTGATGGCCGGGGAGCCGGTTGACCTTGCCGTACTCTGTCGCTCATCGCAAGTGACTCGAACCTATCATTGTGATGGTTCACCACAGTGGCTGACTCTGTTTGCCAATGACCTTGATACAGACAGCTTCTCTTCGCGCTCCTGATTTTATCAGATGCGCCTGACAATCGGTTTATCGTCGCGCTCCCTGGCTGGCGGTGCGTCAGTCGGCTCTGACCGGTAAACAACGATCACTTCTGCACCGGACCGACTGTTCAAGCGGATCATTTTCATCCGGAACCCTGCAAAACCCTGGTAAATATGCGGCTGGCCGTTGCTTCGGGTGAATTCTATCCGGTCATCCTGCTCACGAACTTCGATGATCGTGGCCGGCCAACTCTCACCAAAACGTCCCACCTGCACAAACCCTTCGATTCTTTGCTCTGCGTTCAGTGCAGCCAGATTCGCATATTCGGTTGCTGCAAAATATTGTACCCAGGCATAAGCAGTGAAGACCAGAGCAATTACAATCAGTACCAGAATGCGTAAATGTAGAGGCCGTACTGACTTCATGCTGTGACCATGTTGGTGATGATATGTTCGACGACCTGTTGCTTCTGGCCGCTAGGTGTCAGGTAAATGAACAGCCGCAGATGTTCTGTATGCGGAGCTAGCAGTTTGAACCGGGCGGCAAAGTGCTGCATCTTGATTTTATGCCCTTTGATTTTGTCTTGTTCTTTCTGCACGTGTTCACGGACAAGCCTGGTCTCCTGCTCTGTTAACTCAGCTGCGAAGAAGTCAGGTGTATTGTTTAACAAAACCCGTTCGCACAGGGCAAAATCATGTGCCAGATGTTCCTGTAGCAGTTCCAGATCTTTGTCCTCTATTTTGACAAACTGCCAAATCGCTGCAAACAGAGCCGATTGGCCGAGCGGGTGGCGGAAAAAACCGTGGTCACGTAAAAAAATTGCCAGTTTCTCGATCCCGGCAGAAAAGGAGCCATAGGTTTTCGCCAGCTGCGCCAGAAAGCCGTGCAACCGGGCGCTGTTCCAGCTCAAGTCAAGCAAACGGCTGATAGCCCGGATATCTTCAAGCTGTTCATAGGTCAGTACATCACTGGCGACAATAGTGTACGGCGGGTTAGGGTCAAACCGGAGACCGAGTCGTCTGGCATCGTTGCGCAATGGAGCTCCGGGGAGGATTTTGACCGGCTCAATCTGCAGATGCTGAGGATTCAGAGTCATGACGGTATCAAGTGATGACATGAACTCCTGATAGGATTCACCAGGCAGACCGGCGATCAGGTCGAGGTGGATATCGACCTTGGTCCGCTGCAGCAAAGCCGCGACATTCTGCAAAACCTTGTCTGTTGATACATTGCGGTCAATGACAGCCAGAGTCTGTGGCAGGGTCGATTGGACACCGATTTCAAACTGGAACATCCCGGCAGGCACCCGCTCAAGGAGTTTGATTGTCGCTTCATCAATCAGGTGAGCACCGATCTCAAAATGAAAGTGACTCTCCTGGTTATGCTTAAGAATATAGGCAAAGATCAGCCGGGCGCGTTTTGCATCGTAGTTGAAAGTGCGATCGACCAGTTTGATTTTTGGGACTTTTTGCTCAAGCAATAATGCAAGATCAGACTGAATTCGGTCCATACTGAACGAGCGGACTGTATCATCCAGCGCACTCATACAAAAGCTGCAATTATAAGGACAGCCGCGGCTGGTTTCATAATAGCTGAAGCCGCGCGACAGATCGGTCAGATCGAGCTGAAACGGGGAGGGAATCTGGTCAAGGTCGGCCAACGGCGGTGCGTCCGGCCCGGTTGTGATTTGTTCGCCATTGCGCCAGGTCAGACGGGGGATATCAACCGGCTGATGTCCAGCTTGCCAGGCCTGCAGTAGTCCTTTTAGCGGAATCTCTCCTTCGCCATGGATCAGTGCCGTCAAGCCCGGGTAAGCGACGAATAGTTGTTCATCGTCAAATGAGACTTCCGGCCCACCAATAACGATACGAAGATCGGGCCGGATCATGTGTAGCAGGTCAATCAGAGCGAAACTGCTCTGGCGGTTCCATATATAGACCGAAAAGGCGATTACATCCGGCTTTTCGGCCAGCAGGATGGCGGCTATGCTCTCCTTCGGCTCGTGATCGGTAAATTCCAGGATATCGATGTGTCCGCATTCATTACCGCACCATGCGGCCAGATATGGCAGGGCGAGGCTGGCATGGATAAACTTACTGTGCAGTGTTGTCAGAATAGTACGCATTTGTTAAGAATAGCGGAAGCGGCGTTGATTGAAAAGCTCAATTGCCGCCCTTGGCACAGCTGTGCTATCTTGCCGACTTCAGGAGTAAATATATGACTAAGAATAAGACATTTCTGGCCGTTGTCGCCGATGATAAAGGCGAGGTGTTTGAGCACCCG
>CBDUUF010000052.1:0-8274 GCA_965370375.1 uncultured Desulfuromonadaceae bacterium | reverse complement strand
CGTTCGCCAGGTCGGAGTTGATCCGATGCACTAGGGCCGTATGCGAAAAATCGCCGTCGAGGCCAAAGGGGACTTCGCGCAACAGGAAATAACGGATAGAATCAACGCCGTAAGTATCGATCAGCATATGTGGCTCAACAACGTTGCGCAGGCTCTTGCTCATCTTCTGTCCTTCAACGGTCCACCAGCCGTGGGCAAATATTTTTTTCGGCAATGGCAGGCCAGCAGCGAGCAGGAAGGTTGGCCAGTAGACAGTGTGAAATCTGAGGATATCCTTACCGATGACATGGGCATCGGCCGGCCAGAATTTTTCAAAGTTACCTTCCGCATCATCCGGGAAGCCGAGGCCGGAGATGTAGTTGGTCAGGGCGTCGAACCAGACGTAGAGGACATGACGATCATTGCCCGGTACCGGGATGCCCCAGGAAAATGTAGTGCGGGAAATTGACAGGTCACGCAACCCTTCCTTCAGGAAACTGAGGATTTCGTTCTTTCGGGTGCGGGGCTGAATGAAGTCCGGGTTTTCGTCAATATGCTTGAGCAGTGCGTCCGAGTACTTGCTCATGCGGAAAAAGTACGATTCTTCCTTGAGTTTATCTGTCGGTCGTCCACAATCCGGACAGTTACCTTCCATCAACTGGGTCTCAGTCCAGAATGTTTCGCAAGGAGTGCAGTACCAGTCCTCGTATTCGCCGAGATAGATGTCGCCCTTTTTCTCGATCCGGGTAAACATTTCCGAGACCGCTTTTTTGTGCCGTTCCTGCGAGGTCCGGATGAAGTCAGTTTCGGAAATATTCAGTTTTTCCCAGAGTGACTGAAAACGCTTGACCACCCGATCGGCCAATTCAAGTGGGGTTTCACCTTGCGACTGTGCTGCTTTCTCTACCTTCTGGCCGTGTTCGTCGGTGCCGGTCAGAAAGAAAACCTCAAAGCCGCGGGCGCGCTTGTAACGGGCCAGAACATCGCAGGCAAGTGTAGTATAAGCGTGGCCGATGTGTGGCACGTCATTTACATAATAAATAGGTGTTGTGATGTAATATTGTTTGGCCATGAAATAAAAATCTCCTCCGCTTACTCGGAACTACCCTCAGGTTTAGGCTTTCTACGATTCCGTCTGCGGCGTCTGCGTTTTGAAGCGCTCGACGGGTTGTTCGGATCAGCCTGAACCTTATCTTTGGGTTCCTGCTTTTTTTGTGCGGACCTGTTGTCTGGTTGCTTAGCTTCCGAACCTGACTTCTGGTCATTCTTCCCGGATGCACTGTCGCGTGGTTTACGGCGGTTTGGTCTGCCGGCTCTTTTATTGTCAGGCTTCTCACTTTTACCCGCAGCCGGTTTTCGCTCAGGACGAATTCTGGTTGTCAGTGTGGACTCTGCTTGTGGGAGTGTAGCATCAGGTTTTTGCAGAGCACTGAACTCGTCTTTACTAAGTTTTAAATTACGGCCATCATCGACGCGCAAAGTGACTTTTTGCTGCAAGATATCTATGTCGACAACTTTGGTCTCGTGGCCCTCTACACACATTTTGTGGCCACATTTCGGCATCCCTTTGCGTTGTTTACAATAGGTCTCGTATTCGTAGCCAAGGCAACAGAGCAGACGACCGCATTGTCCGGAGATTTTATTAGGGTTCAGGGCGAGTTGCTGTTCCTTGGCCATCTTCACTGAAACCGGAGCAAACTCGGTCATATGTGTACAACAACAAAGAGTGCGGCCACAGACGCCAATGCCGCCGATGAGCTTGGCTTCATCCCGAACACCGATCTGGCGCATTTCGATTCTAGTGTGGAAATGATGGGCCAGATCCTTGACCAGTTCGCGGAAATCTATCCGACCGTCAGCAGTGAAATAGAAAACAATTTTAGAGCCGTCAAACAGATATTCTGCTTTGACCAGCTTCATTTCCATTTTACGCTCGCGAACCCGTTGCCGGCAGTAACGTAACGCGGTCTCTTCACGGGCCGCATTGGTGGCTGACATGGCCAGATCTTCATCAGTCGCCATACGCAATACGTTTTTCAGCCCTTTGGGTAGCTCGTTGGCTTCTTTTGCGACCGGTGGGACAACAACGATGCCGAGAGCCCGCCCACGGTCGGTCTCGACAATGACCTTTTCACCCTTTTTTAAGGGCAGGTCCTTCGCATTGAAATCGTAATGTTTTCCGGCGGTTCTGAATTTTATGGTAACAATTTGTGTCATATTGAATATGCTCGCATCTTAGATAAGGACAAGAGTGCGATAAAAACACGATGTGCGGTTCTTGTCAACAGGCGAAGGTGTCAATTTTCAGGCGGCAAGCCGTAGCAACAACACCTCCAGATTTAATTGTGGATTGACGTTGCGCTCATGGTTGTGCAGGCATGCGTTCAAGGCGTCAAGCTTGTTCAGGATCGACGTGATATTTTCCCTGGCGGCAACCCGCCTGATTTTTTCCTGCAGGTCGATATTGACCAGACTTTCCAGCGGTTGACCATAACTGAAAAGTAGCAAATCACGGTAAAAGGCTTGAAGCAGTTCTATGGTTTCCGGGATGGTCTCTTTTTCGCTCGACAGCTCCTTGGCAAGTTCAAACAGTGGCAAGATACTGGCTGGCGAAAGAGCTGTGACCTTTTTTAAGAGCTCAATGCGGTGTTCCAGGTAAAAGGCTGGATCTCGATCAAGCGCCACTTGAAAGCTGCCATCTGCCAGAGCGGCGATAATATGCGCGTCTTTCTGGGTAAAGTCGCGTTGTTCTGTTAAGGCCGATTCGATGCATGACTGAGGCAGGCGGCTGAACGGGAGGCGCTGACATCTTGACAATACAGTAGTCAAAAGTGCTTCAGGCCGTGCCGCAAGGAGGATGATCAAAGTCTCTGCCGACGGTTCTTCAAGTGTTTTCAATAGTGCGTTGGCCGCCGCCGGGTTCATTTTGTCTGCTTGATCGATCAGGCAAATCCTCCGCGAAGATTCGACCGGTTTGAAGGAGAGGGTTTTTTGTAATTCTCTGATCTGCTCAATTTTAATCTGTTTGCCGTCAGGTTCGACAATCTGCAGGTCCGGGTGGTTGTTATGGTCTATCTTTCGACACGGTGTACACTCGCCGCAACCGTTACCATTGGTGCAGAAAACTGCGCGGGCCAGCGCCAAAGCGGTCAAGCGCTTGCCGATCCCTTGTGGCCCTTCAAAAAGATAGGCGTGCGCCAGTCTGTTGTTGGCTAGAGTCCGGCGCAGAAAGTCCTTTTGTCGTTCGTGGCCGATTATGCGGTCAAATGTCATCGACAAAGTCCGTGGTCAAGTTGGTTAGAAACAGCGGCCTGGATGCGCGCTGCAACGGTGTCAGTGTCACCTTCTGCATCGATAACGCAAAACCGGTTCTCGGCTGCGGCCAGCGAGAGATAGCCCGCGCGGATACGGTGATGAAAGTCCAGGTTTTCCTGCTCAAAACGGTTTTCATCTGGTCCGGTTGCGGTTGCATTACGCTGAATGGCCCGATTCAGACCGATTTCCGGATCAAAGTCGAGCAGTAGCGTTAAATCTGGCATGGTTCCGAGTGTCGCCAGTCGGTTGATCTCCTCGATCAGCGGTCTGGGCAGACCGCGGCCAAACCCCTGGTAGGCCAGGGTTGCATCACTGTAACGGTCGCAAAGAACAATTTTATCTTTTTCAAGGGCGGGCCGGATGATTTGTGCCACATGCTGGGCACGCGCCGCGGCATACAGCAGCAACTCGGCTTGTTCATTCATATCGCTGTTTGCCACATCGAGCAGGATGCTGCGAATTTTATCTGCAATTGCGCAACCACCAGGTTCACGGGTTACGACCGGTTCCTGGTTGTGCTGCGTACTGAACCATTTGGCAAGCCGGGTAATCTGGGTCGACTTGCCGGAGCCCTCAATGCCTTCGAATGTAATAAACATAGGTAATTATTTTGTCAGTAGGTTTGTCAGATTGAAAAAACTCATTATACGGCTCGCCTATGGACGAAGCAAGAATAAAGGCGACGATTGATGGTGGTTCTTGTTGAACAACTCTGGTCGCTTCAGTATACTTCGTGCAGATGTTAATCCGGAGTATCACCCGGCATGAAAAGAGGTTGTTAATGGAGTCCAGATTAAAGTCTTTGCAGGAGCGTCTCGGCTATCGGTTTAACGATGTGACCCTGTTACATAAGGCGTTGACCCATAAATCTTATAGCAACGAATGTGCGGACGACTCAAACGCTTGCAATGAAAGACTTGAGTTCCTCGGCGATGCTGTACTGGATCTTGTGATCAGCCAGCACACTTTCAAAAAATACCCTGACCTGCAGGAAGGTGAACTGACAAGAATTCGGGCGGAGTTGGTGAGTGAGAAAAACCTTTCGCTGTTGGCCAGTAAACTTGAAGTTGGGCCATGTTTATTGCTCGGTCGGGGCGAACGTCGCAGCGGTGGAGAACAAAAGAGCAGCCTGTTGGCTGATTCTATGGAAGCCTTGTTCGGGGCAATTTTTTGTGACAGCGATTATGCCACTGCCCGGTCTGTTGTTTCGGACTTGTTCGATGATGCGATTGTCAGTGCTGCGCGTAAAGAGTACGATCTGGACTACAAGACTAAACTGCAGGAGCTTTGCCAGAAAAAATATCGGAATCCTCCTGAGTATCGCCTGGTCAATGCTTCGGGTCCCGATCATCAGAAGATTTATGAAATTGAGGTCATGTTGACTGGAGAACCGCTCGGTCGCGGTACCGGCAGGTCAAAAAAAACGGCAGAGCAGCAAGCCGCCCAGGTGGCACTTGATCGGTTACAGAGACAATTGTGAAAATTTTCCCGATCTTTATCCCTAATGCTGGCTGTCCGGGCGGATGTGTTTATTGTGATCAACGTTTAAACAGCGGTGTTGTTCAGGCGCCGACTCCGGATGAAGTTTCCCGGTTGTTGAAGCAGCTGTTGCCGGGTGAAGGTCTTGATCAGGTCGCGTTCTACGGTGGGTCATTTACCGCTTTGCCGGAGATTTTGCAGGATGAATATCTGGCTACGGTACGTCCCTTCATGGCTAGCGGGCAGGTTGGCGGTATTCGCCTTTCTACACGTCCGGACAGGATCAATCGCGAGTGTGCAGTACGGCTTCAGTACTTCGGGGTCGAGACAGTAGAGCTCGGCTGCCAGTCGTTTTCTGAAACGGTGTTGCAGGCCAGCGGCAGGGCGTGTACTGTTGCCGCGCACGCCACGGCGGTTAACCTGTTACGCGATGCCGGTCTGAAAGTCGGCATTCAGCTGATGCCCGGACTGCCCGGGGCGACTGATGGTGAAGCTTGCGAGTCGTTGCAGAAAGCCTTACAGCTGATGCCTGACTTTTTAAGGATTTATCCGACAGTGGTTCTTTCTGGAACTCAGCTGGCAAAAGACTGGCGTACCGGGCGATATCTGCCGATGAGTCTGAAACATGCAGTTGAGGTTTGTGCGGACATGGCACTGATCAGTCATGCTGCCGGTGTTCCGGTGTTACGTTTCGGGCTTCAGGCATCGACCGAACTCAGTTCAGGTGGCGTATTGGCCGGTCCTTACCATCCGGCTTTTGGCGAACTTGTTCAGTCTTGCCTCTGGTTGCGAGCCATACTACAGTTGACCGAGTCGGCTGGTGCGCGTGTTGTATATGTTCACCCGCGTGACCTTTCTGCAGTAGTTGGTCAGCGACGTAACAATCTGCAGCGTTTGCGGCAACATCGTCCAGGTTTGGAACTCAAGGTTTCGGAAAAGGTGTCGCGCGGATTGATGCGAACAGGGGATGAAACAGTAGAAATGATGGCCTTTGCGGCCGGGAACGGGTGATTTGATTGAGTGAAAACAACGCATATAAATCAGGATTTGTGTCTATTGTCGGCCGACCGAATGTCGGCAAGTCGACTCTGTTGAACCATATGTTAGGGCAGAAAATTGCAATTGCGACCGACAAGCCGCAGACGACCCGCAACCGGATTCTCGGCATCCACACGCTAGATAATGCACAAATTCTGTTTCTCGATACGCCTGGAATTCACAAGGGTGGGGGGCGACTTAACCGATTTATGGTCAATCAGGCGTTGTCTGCCTGTTCCGATGTCGACCTGATTATGTTTCTGGTCGAGGCTACGGCTCCTCCGGGTGGTGGTGATTCGTTTGTCATGGATGTGTTGCAACGTAGCGAGACGCCGGTCATTCTGGTGATAAACAAAACCGACCTGGTGTCACGTGAGAGTCTGCTGCCGTTGATCGATACTTATTCTAAACTGTTTGATTTTGCCGAGATTTTTCCGATTTCAGCTATCAAGGGTGAGGGGACCGAAGTACTGGTTGCACGGATTTGTGAGCTACTGCCGCAAGGTGGGCCACATTACCCCGAAGATATGGTTACCGACCTGCCGGAGCGCTTTATAGTTGCCGAAATGGTGCGGGAGCAGATTCTGAATCAGACCCGGGAGGAAATTCCGTATGGCGTTGCCGTCGAGGTTGAGTCGTTTGAAGAGAAGCCGGAGAAAAAGCTGGTTGTTATCGGCGCAGTGATTCATGTAGAGCGAGAAAGCCATAAGAGAATTATTGTTGGTAATAAAGGGAGTCGCCTTAAGGCGATCGGCCAATCAGCGCGGCGTGAGATTGAAAAATTGGTCGGCGCGCGGGTTTATCTGGAACTGTTTGTCCATGTCCAGAAAAACTGGACTGAGTCTGCGCATCAACTGAAGCGCTTCGGCTACGAATAATGGCGTCGCAAAAAGTTCGCCCTTCTGCGTTGCAGCATTTTTTCAGGACCTCGACATACCTGTGTATGCCTTCACCCCTGAACAAACGCTACGCCTTGTAGGACGAAGTTTTTGCTTAGCCATTTCATAGGTTTGTAAATTGGTAAGTGAAATGTTATTTCAATGAATTGTGCGGTGATAAAGGATTATAGATAGTCATGCTTCCCATTGTTGCAATAGTCGGGCGTCCGAATGTCGGCAAGTCGACTCTGTTTAACCGTTTGCTCGGCGAACGGCGGGCCATTGTCGAGGACTTCCCTGGCGTCACCCGCGATCGGAACTACGCCGAAGTCAGCCGTTATGATCGTCCCTTCATTTTAATTGATACCGGTGGGTTTGAGCCGGTCAGTGAAGATCGTCTGTTGATTCAGATGCGTGAGCAGTCACAGCTCGCTATTGACGAGGCCGATATTATCCTGTTTGTGATGGACGCGAAGGAGGGGGTGACGCCGGCTGATCATGAAGTGTGCAACATGTTGCGCCGGATAGATAAGCCGGTGTTGTTTGTGGTTAACAAGGTTGACGGTGACCGACAGGAAGATGAATCGGTTGAGTTTTACGAATTGGGTATTGACGAACTAATCACGGTTTCTGCCGAACATGGACGTGGTGTCGGTACGTTAGTTGATCAGGTCCTCGAGTTTTTGCCGGTCGGAGACGATACGCAAGAGATCGAAGGCGAAACGCGTCTGGCTATCATCGGTCGGCCGAATGTCGGCAAGTCTTCATTGGTTAACCGAATCCTTGGTAAAGAGCGCGTTGTCGCTAACCCCCTGGCCGGGACTACCCGGGACAGCATCGATTCACCCTTCATCTACAACAAGAAACGCTATGTGCTGATTGATACCGCCGGAATAAGGCGTAAAGGTAAAGTCAGCCAGAAGCTGGAGAAATATAGCGTTGTTCAGGCCTTAAAAGCGATGGATCGGGCTCATGTAGTGCTGGCTATCGTCGATGGTTCAGCCGGAATCATCGACCAGGACTTGACTGTGGCCGGCTATGCGTTTGAGCGTGGTAGAGCGGTTGTGCTGGTGGTCAACAAGTGGGATTTAGTTGAAAAAGACCACACAACGATGAAAGAGTTCACCAAGGACCTGCGGCATCGTTTCAGCTTCCTCGGCAACGTGCCGATTCTGTTTGTCTCTGCTCTGACCGGGCAGCGGGCAGCAAAAATAATAAAAGATGTCGAAGCGGTAGCTGAACAGTTTAACCGACGAATTACAACATCGGCTTTGAATACAGCACTTCAGGAGGCGGTCGAAGCTCACCAGCCGGCTGTTTACAAAGGGAGGCGGCTCAAGTTTTTTTATATGACCCAGAAGGCGGTTCGTCCCCCGACATTTATTGTTTTTGTCAACCATGCGCAAGGGGTTCATTTCTCCTATCAACGCTACCTGTCGAACAAGATTCGTGATGCTTTTGGTTTCGTCGGAGTACCGCTGCGGATTGAATACCGCGACCGTGAACGGAAAGGTTAAAGCCCTTTACTTTGGGGCGTTGGTGGGATATAGTAATTTCTGTTTAATATCCAGCTGTTAGATTGGCA
>CBDUUF010000051.1:0-8281 GCA_965370375.1 uncultured Desulfuromonadaceae bacterium | reverse complement strand
GGCGTTCGCTGAAAAACCGTATTTTGCCCCGGTTGTCAGTAAACGCTCCTGAGTTGCTGCCCGATGTTGCTGCCAGAAGAGTTGCCAATCGTGCAACCGTTTCTGCTGAGTCTGGTTTGAGCTAAACATCGGGGCCAGACTCACCGCTTCGTCCTGCAACTGATGCTGACCGAGCAACCGCCAGACCTCCTCGTTGCGTTGCAGTGCCGTTTGCAAATCGGCCGCGGCGACAAACACCAGCGCCCGGCCGCGCATATTACCCCAAACATCAGCCAGTCGCTGTTCGGCCTGTTGCAGCTCGGCCGGGAGGTAACTGAGTTGCCGGAGTTCGCCGTTGATACTCACCCGTGGCGCTTGCGTAGCGCTTAAAATGATAATTCCGAGCCAAAGCGACAACACCACCCAACGCAAGCTCGGCACAGACTCATAGATATTGCGCGAATATCGTTGTGGCCGAACATCCGTTTGCCGTCCATGGCCGATAAAGTGCGGCAAAAAAAACAGTGCCAACAGAATCGCAGCACCGATTCCGGCCATGGCGAAGATCGCCAACTGCCTCTGCCCCGGAAGCTCGGACTGCAACAGCATGGCGAAAGCGACCAGAGTGGTCAGGCCACCGAACAGTACCGGCCGCGACACCGCCTGCAGCAATTCGGCCCGGCCCCCTCTGCCATGGAGCAGGGCAAAGTAGACGTGCAGACCAAAATCAATGGTAATCCCGAGCAACACCGCACCAAAACCGACCGTAATGCCTGAAAGTTGACCGAACCAGAGTGACGAGACCAGCAGCGCGATCATGATACTGAACAGCGGCAGCAGATAAACTGCCAGAGCTCGCAACCGGCGTAAAAACAGAACAAACAGCAGTAGAACCCCGATCCCGGAAACTGACAGAACCAGACGCATATCAGCCTGAATCGTCTCAACATTCGCCATCGTATAAGGATGGCCACTGATCAGATCGGCACTGATTCCAGCTGGAAGTTGCTGTCGGGCCATGGCAAAAGCGTCGAGCAGGTCTTTCCCACCGACCACATCAGTGATCAGCACCGGTGTATCGGCCAGAATCAGACTGCTGCGCCCGTCACTACTGAGAAAATAGCCTTCGACCAGACGCACCCCGGGCAGCGGACTGAGATAACGCAGCTTGAGCAACGCCAACCGCTGCAGATCGAGCGGGTCGCGACGAATCTTATTCTTCAGCACGACCCCTTGCGGTTGCAGCAGCTGCGCCAGGTCAGCAGCCAGACTCCGATCGATCTGCTCCGGAGTTAGAGACTGCTCTATCTGTTTTAAATCATCATTATCGGCCAGCAGCGGCAGATACTGCCCCAGTTCCTGCGGCAACGCTGAATTATTCAGCTCCCCCGGACCGGACAGCGGGTTGTTGAAAATTTTCTCCGGCAGGGCCTCGCGCAGACGGTCCGTCGCGGCGAAGAGTTGCGCCGTTGTGACCTGATCGGCCGCCCGGATATGGATCACCAGTTTTCGGGCAAACGGGGCCTGTTGCAGCAGTTTAAAATCGCTGGCCACCCGCGATTTTCCGTCCGGCAGCATGGCCACAACGCTGTCGACAATCTTGAGTTGCGACAGATTCCAACCACTGACAAGCGCCAGGAGCAGCAAGACCAGAACCAGCCAACCACGTCGCGCCTGAAACTTTGTGTAACAGCGGGCAATCAGGCTCATTGAAACTCCGGCGGTTGAAAAGCTTTGCTCGGCAACGCTTTATTCAGCTGCACATCGGTAAAACGCAGCAGGGTGCTATCGCCCCCCTGTTCCATCATCAACACCTCATCAATATAGCGTCGATTAACTGCAAACCGGACTTGCAGATAATCGATAAAACTGGCTTCGCCTGCATCGAGAGGGGTCAGGCGCAGGCTGATCGGCTGACTGTTGACAACCGTCATTTTATATTTTTTCTGCAACCAGTCGAGATCAACCCGGGCCCAGGCGAGTAACTGCTTGGCAATCAAACCCATGATCGGATCATTTTCGACCGAAAAGTACCCCCGTTCCCGACTGAGACCATTCCAGCGCTCACCTTCGCCACCGCGCAGAATGAATCCCGATGCGATCGGCGCCAGCAGTTCCCAGCGCAACCGGTCAGGCGCCTGATAGACAAACAGCCCTTGTGATAACAGTTTTTCCGAAAAAAAGGAGAGATGCTTTTCCTGCACAAACCGACTCGAAAGGGTTTCTGTTGCAGCGGCGGCAACCTTCAACTCGGCCAACAATTGCTGCAACTCTGTCGATTCAGTCCGGCCCACAGAAGGGAGGCTCAAACAGAGCGAAAACAGAATTATAATCACTGAACAGAATTTTCGCATCATCCATTCACCCAGAGTTTAAGTTCACCTTGCATGACCAACTCGCTGCCGCGGTAGATATCCCCTTCGACAATCGAAAAATCATCAATTTCGAACAGGGTACGGATGTCAATCCGCAACCGATCTCCAGCCTTTACCGACAGCAACCGATTGATTTTTTTGATGCCGACCAAAAAACCTTGCCTAACCGGCTTGTTTGTAATCCGTTCACAATAACCGTTGATCGCTGCATAGGACTGTGCCAACAGTTCAATCAGAGCCACATCTTCCAGCATTCCGGTTGTAGAAACCAACGGGCAATCTGCCGTAATGACCGCTTCAACAACACCATTTTTACCCTCTACCGACAGCAGGCGATCGACCAAACGCAGCGGCAACCGGTGGGGAATAAGTTCTTCGGCTTCAATCGGCAGAGTAAGTTCCATCACTTCTCCAGATAGACAGAAAGATCATCGAGCAGTTGACTGGAAAAAAGAATTTTGCGAAACCGCACCAGTTCGTTGTGAAAGATCCCGGAATTATCATACTGGGTGAAATCCTGGTTCAGAATCTCATAAATACGCCCGGTGCCGAGACCGAGCTTGTCGGCATTGCGAAACGAGAACGCCTGCAGCACAGCGAGCACCTCCAGGGTAATGACATGCTTGGCATTGCTGACCGACTTAAACGCCTTACGCGCAGCGACGGTTCCCATACTGACCACATCCTGATTCGAGGCGTTACAGCTGATCGAACTGGTGCTGACCGGGTTGGCCAGTTGGCGATTCTCAGCCGTGGTCGACGTCGCCAGGTATTGCGCGCCCATAAAGCCCATGGTCAAGCCGAGGGTTCCGGGAATCAGGAACTCCGGCAACCCTTCGTTCAGGTTTTTATCCAGATACTTGTTGGTGCGGCGTTCGGAAAGATTACAGAGAGTTGAAATCGCCATACAGAGCATATCCATAACAAAACCGATGCTCTGACCATGGAAATTCCCGCCATGGATAACCTTCTTTTTTTCCGGGATAATGATCGGATTATCGTTCGAGGAATTCGCTTCTATCTCAACAACGCGACTCGCCTGAGTAATCGCTTCGGCGACCGGTGCCAGCACCTGCGGCGTACAACGCACCGAATAAACATCCTGCACGTTGATATCGGTCTCAAAGACCGGTCCGTCTGATTTCTGATTACGAATCAGTTCGTGCATCTCTGAACGTAAGGTAATATTACCGGAGCACTGGTAGAGATTACGGATCGTTTCAGAAATCTGCAATTGGCCCTGATGCGGCTTGACCAGATGCAGATCCTCGTCAAAAGCATCGTCGATACCACCAAAAATTTCCAGAGCAAATGCGCCATTGACGCAACTGAGGTTGAGCAGTTTATTCGCCCCGAAGATAGCGAACGCCGCCAGTGCGGTCATGGCACTGGTCCCGTTCATTAAAGCGATCCCCTCCTTGAAACTGAGACGCATCGGCTTGCGCTCGAGTTGCCGGTAGACGTCAGCCGCCGCGCGAAGCTCACCCTGATAATACAGTTTGCCTTCGCCAATAATCGCCAGCCCGAGATGCGCCAGATGAATCAGATCACCTGAAGCACCAACACTGCCGCATTCGGGAATATACGCTGCGATCCGCTGGTTGATCATCCATTGCATATGCTCAAGCAGCTCAATCCGCACCCCGCTGAAGCCTTTAACCAGGGTATTCAGGCGGACCGTCATGACGGCAATAGCAATGTAATCTTTAAGCGGATCACCGAGTCCGGCAGCATGACTCCGGATCAAGTTAACCTGTAACTCTTCAATCTGCTCGTCGTCAATAATCTTGTTGCACATCGGACCAAAGGAGGTGTTTACACCATAGATAATCCGCTTGGCCGCGACCTCTTCTTCGAGAAAACTACGGCTGGCGCTGCACCGTTCCAGGGCAACCGGATCAAGCGCAACCTGCTTGTCGCCAACACCAATAGCAACTATCTCGTCGATGGTCAGGTCATAACCGTTCAGCAGTACGGTCTGTTCAGTGTTCTTACTCATTTACGTTCCTACTCCTTATCACTGTTCACGATAGTCAAAAAAGGTGACCGGCTTGCGACGCTCCGGCACAATAGTCTTTTGCATAATCTCGTCCGGGGAGACCAGAACCACTTCCGGCTTAACCCGGGTTTTTGCTGCGATCAACTCAGCCAATCGGTCTGCGGTTAACGATCTGTCGGTGCAGCCGACTACAACCCGGATCCGATCGGAAAGATCAAACTCCCGTTCAACCTCGATGTAGAACCCCTCTACCGCCTCGACCGTCTGCAGGGCGTTACCGATCGCTGCCGGAAACAGGGTGGTGCCACGGTATTTGAGCATCTGTGCCCGACGACCCATAATAGGACCCAGGCGCGGCGTCTGCCGACCGCAGGCACACGGCTCCGGATGCAGACAAGCGATATCACCGGTCCGGTAGCGCAGCAGCGGCGTACCTTCAATTCCCAAGGGGGTCACAACCACCTCACCAGAAGCCCCAGACGCAACAGACGCTCCATGCTCATCCAGAATTTCAACCAACATCAGTTCCGGCAGCAGATGTCCGCCACGACCGGCAGTGCAATCGGCAAAGGCGGTCGCCATTTCGGTACTCGCATAGGTGCCGAGAACCTGAGCAGACCAGTTCTCGCTCAACAGCTTTCCGAGGAGAGATAGAGTGAGGTCTGCACTGCGGATCGGTTCGCCGATACAGATCAGCTTGTCGATACCCAGAGTTGCCGGATCGATACCAGAGCGCTGCAACCGCCGCGAAATCGCCAATAACATGCTCGGCACCCCGACCAGAACATTTGGTCGCTGATTCGTAATGAGTTCAGCGGCCAGGGCCGGTTGGCCGGAGCCGGCACGGATCGCCGTCGCCCCGATCTTGCGCAGACCGAGGAAATAAGCGAGACCGGCCATGAAACATCGATCTAACGCGGCACAGATCAGCACCCGATCCTCCCGGGAAATCCCGGCGGCTGAAAAGGCCAGCTGCTCGTTTCGGGTCAAGCGCTGCAGATCGTTTTCAGTCTGCCAGATCGTCACCGGCTCGCCGGTGGTGCCTGATGTCTGGCAGATATCGATCACTTGCGTTTCGGCCACCGCCAGAAAATCGAGATTCCGAGTTGCCAAATCACACTTATCGGTCAACGGTAGTTGCGCCAACTGATCCAGCGAATGAAATTCCCGCGCTGCAAAGCCGGCTCCGGCGAGCAATTCCCGGTAATAAGGGGACGCCTGCTGGATATAGCCGAGGTGCTTCTGCAACAAATCAAGCTGCCGGGCAGCAATATCTTGCAGTGAGGCCGATTCAGACAATTGGCATTCATGACTTACCATCACGCCGGCTCACCCCGCATCTCAGAAAGCGCCGTCGCCATCCTTCTCTTCACCAGTTTACGTAATCGGATATGACCATCCACCGCATCATACTGACTCGTATCGATCGGTTCCAGAGCGCGAATTGTGATCCTACAGGGATGAAACCAGTTTCGGCCGGGTGGCAGAAGCCGATCGGTCCCGTCTATACAGAGCGGAATAAGCTGCACTCCGGCACTGATTGCCACCTTAAACCCGCCGGAATAAAAACGCAGCAGTTCGCCGTCACGACTGCGATGTCCCTCGGGGAAAAACAGTACGGCCCCCTTCTCAGCCAAAGGGATCTTACTTTTACGCAGAGTCTCTTCCCAGCTGTTTCCCTCGACATCGAGATATTTGGCCAAACGCATGAACCCGCCGTACCACGGCATCTTGAACGGCCAGGAGCGTACGGCATAGGTGATATCGTGCACCGGCAGCAACGCCATACAGTAAGTATCGAAAAAAGAGCGATGATTAACGACAAACAAGTATGGAGTAGCACTCTTGATCAGCCCCATCTGCTCCCGGCGGAACCGGACAAAAGGCGACATGAAAACCAACCAGACCCGACCGTAAATCCAGATAAACCAGCGGATGATGCGACAGACGGGCCACCGCAAAATAAGCCGGCTAAGGACTAAAGCGAACGGCGAGACCGCAATTCCGATCACGGTCCACAAAAACAATAGTCCATAAGACCAAAGGTTCATCAACACCACGACCGGCCCAAAGGGGTCGTTTGTATTAGCTGTTTTACTGCGACTAATCGACATATCCTGCTAATCCTCGACTATCAGCTATTCTTTTCGACTTTTTCGAACACAAATCGGTGGATATCGCTCAGAGTGCGGATACTACGGACCGCTTCCTCTTCCCGGATTTTGAAGTCGAACGCCCCTTCCAGAACGATCACCATATCGACCGTATCGAGACTGTCTAGCCCCAGATCCTCATAGATATTCGCTTCTGGAACCATATCCGCCCGATCGAGTTCGAACTCTTCGGCCAGACTGGAATCGATCCGTTCAATTACTTCCTGCTCAGTCATGCTTGCTGCTCCTTAAAATAACGGTGGAATTAATCCCACCCATTGCGAAATTATTTTTTAATACAAACTTAACCTCTGCCGATTGATTCTGCTGTAGATGTTTTATGCCGCTGCAGTCCGGATCGATCGTTTGCAGATTGCGGGTTGCAACCAGTTTCCCGTGGAGCATCATACCGATACTGGCAGCTAATTCAATAGCACCACTGGCGGCCATGGTGTGCCCCAGATGCCCCTTGAGGCTGCTGACCGGAACCCGGTCGCCGACCAGACGGCGAATCGCCTCGGCCTCGGACACATCCCCCTGCATCGTACCGGTGGCATGAGCATTGATATAATCGAGATCGCCTGCATCCAGATCGGCATCTTCTAACGCCAGACGCATACACTCATGCATCGCCCCGGGATCGGGGTTGGCGATACTCGACGTATCTGAGGTGGTGGCAAAACCGATGATCTCGGCGAGAATCGTCGCGCCACGGGCCAGAGCGGCACTCTTCTTCTCCAGCAGCAGAATACCGCTCCCCTCACCACAAACGATGCCGTCACGATCCTGATCGAAAGGTCGCGGCGACTCGGTCGGTTTCTGATTAAAACCGGTTGAGGCGGCGTTCATGACATCGAAGGTGGCAGCGGTCAGCGGATGAAATTCATCTGCACCACCACACAAGATTGCATCCTGGCGACCGAATGCGATCTGTTCATAGGCATAACCGATCGCCTGACAGCTGGTCGCACAAGCGGCCGACGGGGCCATCACCCGTCCGGTAATGCCCAATGACTGGGCAACATTGGCTGCACAGGAGTGCCCCATGATCTGAAAAAACAGACCCGATTTCATCCGCTCCAGACTATGATCGCGAAAATAATCAGCAAAAAACTTCTCACTGGTTTCCGTACTGCCAAGAGTTGAACCGATCACCACCCCGGTCCGACCGGAAGCGAGCTGCTGCTCCGGATAGACGGCCATAGCGAGCGCCTGCTGACTGGCCAGATAGGCGTAGATCGACATATTCGACATCGATCGACGGATTTTGCGCGGAACCTGCTTCGGATCAATCCCTTCAACTGTTGCCGCCAGCCGTGAGCGCAGACCACCTATTTCCTGCAATTCGGGCAGGTATTTCACCCCCGACTCTCCGGCCAACAGCGCCGTGTTCAGCTGTTCAAACTGATGCCCCAGGGGAGATATAATACCAATTCCGGTAACGACGACAGACTCTAGCGACATGTTTTTATCTCTCCACGCAGATGCTCATGACCGAGTATCGATCCGCAAGTCAGATACCCGGCAATCACTGCCCCGAGCAGACCCGGCGCCGCAATCGCCTGGCCGGACAACAACAGTCCTGGCAGACGGGTTAACGGATACGGATTGTACTGCTCCAGAAAATGTCCGACCCCGTAAATCGCCCCTTCGGGTGCCAGAGAATAATCGTGTAGGGTCAAAGGGGTGGCCAACTCAACCAGCTCCAGCTCGCCAAGCTCCGGACAATTAGCACAGAACTGTGTTAACAACCGCTCGCCGACCTTCTGCTTATG
>CBDUUF010000050.1:0-8370 GCA_965370375.1 uncultured Desulfuromonadaceae bacterium | reverse complement strand
CATGAAATCAATCGTGTTTCGACTCCCGGCCGTCGTGTTTATGTCGGCAAAGATGAGATTCCCAAGGTGAAGAATGGTCTCGGTTGTGTCATTATTTCCACCCCCAAGGGTGTGATGCATGGCGAAGCAGCCCGCGAAGCGCAGGTTGGTGGTGAGGTTATTTGTACAGTCTGGTAATCCCAGGACTGATCAAGGAGTAGATTCATGTCCCGAATTGGCAAAAAGCCTATTTCGATACCGGGCGGCGTTAAAGTGGCGCTCGCCAATGCAGAGATTACCGTACAGGGCCCGAAAGGGAACCTGAAGCGGAATCTTCCGGCAAATGTAAAGGTTGAAGTCGAGGCTGACCTGGTGCGCGTTTGCCCACCGGAGAATCCACGTGAAAAGACCGCATTGCAGGGGTTGACCCGTTCACTCATTGCCAACATGGTAGATGGTGTAACTAACGGGTTTCAGAAAACTCTGGAGATTAACGGTATTGGTTATCGTGCAGAAATGAAGGGGAAAGTATTGAATCTTGCCCTCGGTTTCTCGCATCCGATCAAATATACGCTTCCGGATGGAATTTCCGCTGAGGTGGATACCAAGGCCAACAAGATTGTTGTCAGTGGTATCGATAAAGAGCTGGTCGGTGCAACTGCGGCCAAGATTCGCTCGTTTCGTGAGCCTGAGCCTTATAAAGGCAAAGGGATCAAGTATGCCGATGAGCGCATTATTCGCAAAGCTGGCAAGGCCGGTAAAGTAAGTTAGAGATTATAATTTAAGTTTGACGAAGGAGATTGACCGTGAATGCCTCAGCAGAGAGACGTCAGGCACGTTCTAAAAGACAATCCCGTGTAAGACGCAACATTCGTGGAACCGAAGCGCGTCCACGTTTGAGTGTCTTCCGTAGTTCAAAGCATATCTATGCACAGATTATTGAGGATCAGACCGGCAAAACGCTGGCGGCATCTTCAACTGTCAGCAAGAATGTTGCCGGAGATCTGAAATTTTCTGGAAATGTCGAGGCTGCCAAGGCGGTCGGAACCGCGATTGCAAAAATCGCTCTGGATAAAAACATCAAGCAGGTCGTATTTGACCGTAACGGTTTTCTGTACCATGGTCGCGTTAAGGCGCTGGCCGAGGCTGCACGGGAAGCCGGGCTTACCTTTTAACTGAAGGAGTATCGTTGTGCGACAGAAGATCGAATCAAACGAGACGGAATTGACGGACCGTGTCATCCATATCAACCGCTGTTCCAAGGTGGTTAAGGGTGGTCGGCGCTTCAGTTTCTCAGCTCTGGTAGTTGTTGGCGACGGCAAAGGTCGGGTCGGTTACGGCATGGGTAAGGCTAAAGAGGTGCCCGAAGCGATCCGCAAAGGGGTAGAAAAAGCGCGCAAAAGCATGATTACGGTGCCGTTGGTTAAGCGTACGATCCCTTACGATGTTATCGGTAAGTACGGTGCGGGCAAAGTGTTGCTCAAACCGGCTTCTGAGGGTACTGGTGTTATTGCTGGTGGCCCGATCCGTGCGGTCCTGGAAGTTGCAGGCGTCGGGGATATTTTGTCGAAGTGTCTCGGTTCCAATAACCCGCATAATGCTGTTAAAGCGACCCTGAATGCTCTGACTCAATTGAAAAGTGCCGAGCAAGTTTTGGCGCGTCGCGGCATAGTTGCCGACAAATAATTAGAGATATAAGAGGAGATCATGATGGCAGGCGAAATCAAGATCACATTGAAAAAAAGTGCTATCGGTCGTAAAGAATACTTTTCGCGGGTGTTAAAGGGCCTCGGCCTGACCCGACTGCACAAGACAGTTGTGTTGAAGGATACCCCGGAAATTCGCGGTATGATCCGCAAAGTTTCTCATATGGTAACGGTTGAGGACTGAACAGACTAGGAAGTGTGCTATGGATCTGAGTAATCTTAAGCCGGCAATCGGCTCAACAAAAAATCGTAAACGGCTTGGCCGTGGCCCAGGTTCCGGAACCGGTAAGACCTCTGGCAAAGGCCATAAAGGTCAGAACGCCCGATCCGGTGGTGGTGTCAAGCCTGGTTTTGAGGGCGGCCAGATGCCTCTGCAACGGCGTCTGCCGAAGCGTGGTTTCGTTTCGCTCAATAAGAAGGTTTATTCATTGGTCAACCTTCAGGATTTGGCCAACTTTGAAGTCGGAAGTGTTGTCGATCTCGAAGTGCTGACAAAAACTGGGTTGGTCGGTAACGTGCGTGATGGCGTGAAAATACTCGGTATGGGTGAGATAGCTAACGCTCTGACTGTTAAAGCCCACAAATTCAGCAAATCGGCAGTAGCTAAGATTGAAGCTGCTGGCGGCACTGTAGAGGTAATTTAATTGATAGCGATCGTTCAGAACATCTTCAGTATTCCTGAGCTTAGACGGCGCATACTGTTTACTCTCGGTATGCTGGCTATTTACCGGGTCGGTTGTCATATTCCGACGCCAGGTATTGATGCCTCTGTTCTATCTGGGTTTTTCTCAGGATCGGAAGGTAGTCTGCTTGGCCTGGTTAGTGCTTTTACGGGTGGAGCTCTGGAGCGTCTGGCGATTTTCGCTCTTGGAATCATGCCGTATATCAGCGCGTCGATCATTTTACAACTACTGACGGTTGTATTTGAACCGGTTGCCCGGTTGTCAAAAGAGGGTGAGCAGGGACGTAAAACAATCACCAAGTGGACTCGTTATGGCACTGTAATCCTGTCTGTTGTCCAGGGCACCGGCATCGCCTTTGGTCTACAGACCATGACCGGCCCCGGCGGAGACCTGGTTGTACCGAATCCCGGCATCGGTTTTGTACTGATGACTGTTATTACCCTGACGGCCGGTACTGCCTTTATCATGTGGCTCGGTGAACAGATTACAGAGCGTGGCATTGGTAACGGTATTTCACTGATAATTTTTGCCGGTATTGTTGCAACGATGCCTGGTGCAATCGTCAACTCGGCCCGTTTGATGAAAACTGGCGAGTTAACCGTGTTTGCTGCAGTGCTTGTTCTCGTTGTAATGATTGCGGTCATCGCATATATAATTTTCATGGAACGAGCTCAACGACGCTTGCCGATTCATTACGCCAAGCGGCAAGTTGGAGCCAGAGCAGCTGGCGGCCAGACCAGCCACCTGCCACTTAAAATAAACATGAGTGGCGTTATCCCGCCGATATTTGCCAGCTCAATCATCATGTTTCCGGCAACCATTGGCAGTATGGTTGATGTACCATGGGTACAATCGGTCGCCGATGTCATGGTACCGACGCATTGGATGTATAACCTGATTTTTGTTGCAGCGATCATCTTTTTCTGCTACTTCTACACGGCTGTCACCTTTAACCCGGTAGATGTCGCTGAAAACATCAAAAACCAGGGTGGTTATGTCCCCGGGATTCGTCCCGGCAAAGCGACGGTCGAGTATATAGATACTGTGTTAAATCGCATCACTTTTGCCGGTGCGCTATATGTGTCGGCAGTTTGTGTTTTGCCAACGATTTTGTATGGGCAGTTTAATGTGCCGTTCTTTTTTGGCGGCACTTCGCTGCTGATCGTCGTCGGTGTAGGACTTGATACTGCATCTCAGATTGAGGCGCACCTGATTTCCCGGTCGTACGAGGGATTCATGCAGGGTGTGTCGATTAAAGGGCGCCGCAGCTAGGGGCGTTTTTGTGATGAAGCTGATTTTACTTGGACCGCCCGGGGCCGGAAAAGGGACTCAGGCTAAGATGTTGATGGAACGTTTTGGTATTCCGCAGATTTCAACCGGAGATATCCTGCGTGCCGCGGTCAAGGATGGGACTCCAATGGGTCTCAAGGCCAAGGGCTGTATGGATGCTGGTGATCTGGTTCCGGATGAGGTCGTTGTCGGTATAGTTAAGGAACGTCTGCAGAAAACTGACTGTGACAATGGTTTTATTCTTGACGGCTTTCCGCGCACCGTACCACAAGCTGATTCGCTGTCTGCTGATCTGGTCGAATTAGACAAACAACTTGATGCCGTTATCTCCCTGGATGTAGATATCGAAGCACTGGTTGATCGACTGACCGGTCGTCGCACCTGCCGTGAATGTGGCCGTGGTTTTCATGTCACTTTCGATCCGGCAAAAACTGCTGATGTTTGTGATGGCTGTGGTGGCGATTTGATTCAGCGTGACGATGATCAGGAAATTACAATTCGTAAACGTCTCGATGTTTATCGTGAGCAGACTGAACCTTTGGTCGCATATTATCGCTCGGCGGGACTGTTGAAGGAACTTGACGGCATGCAGGATATAGATGTCGTACAACAGAAGATGTTGGGTCTTTTGCAGGCAGGTTGACCTTGATTGTTATCAAGTCGGCGAGTGAACTTGATAAAATGCGTGTTGCCGGCCGTATGGTAGCGGAAATCCTGCAGCTTCTTCGCGAGAAGATCAAGCCGGGAGTCACTACTCGACAGTTAGATCGTCTGGCTGAAGAAGAATGTAAGAAAAGAAACGCTATTCCGGCTTTTAAGGGTTATGGCGGTTTTCCATACACGATTTGTGCTTCGCCTAATGAACAGGTTGTACACGGTTTCGCCAACGACACACCGTTGTCAGATGGTGACATTCTGAGTATCGATTTTGGTGTGTTGTATGACGGTTTTTACGGAGACTCTGCTTTTACCGAGCCGGTCGGGATGATTGACCAGGCGACACAGCGTTTGCTGACAGTCACCAAGGCTTCTCTGGCTAACGGTATAGCGGCTGCGCTGGTCGGAAACAGACTCTCGGATATCTCGCATGCGGTGCAGTCGACGGTAGAGCAAGAGGGCTTCAGCGTTGTTCGTGATTTTGTTGGTCACGGTATCGGCAGAAAATTGCATGAAGCACCGCAATTGCCGAATTATGGTCCTCCGGGACAGGGTGTGCGACTCAAGCACGGTATGACCCTGGCGATTGAGCCGATGATCAACGCCGGCGGTCCGGCGGTAAAAGTTTTACAGGATGGTTGGACAGCGGTAACTTGTGACAGTAAGTTTTCCTGCCATTTCGAGCATACAATTGCAGTAACGGATAATGGCCCCGAGATTCTCACTATATTGTGAGCATAGGGATTGAAACAGAAGCATGACCAGTCTTTGGTCGCTTGGTAAAAAAAGGAACACGATATGAAAGTCCGCGCTTCAGTTAAGGCAATTTGTGACAAGTGCAAAATTGTCAAACGCAAAGGGGTCGTCAGAGTGATCTGCGAAAATCCCAAGCATAAGCAGAGACAGGGATAGGAGGATCAGACATTGGCACGTATTTCTGGTATTGATTTACCGAAAAACAAACAGATTGAAGTTGCGCTGACCTACATTTATGGCATCGGGCGCTCTTCTTCCCGCAAAATAATTGCAGCCGCTGGTGTTGATCCCAGCACTCGCTCAGATGATCTGACCGAGTCAGAGGTTTCAAATCTGCGTGAAATTATTGACCGTGAGTGTCAGGTCGAGGGTGACCTTCGTCGCGAAACTGCGGTAAATATCAAGCGTCTCATGGACCTTGGCTGTTATCGCGGCCTGCGTCACCGTCGCGGTCTGCCGGTGCGTGGTCAGAAAACCAAAACAAACGCCAGAACCCGCAAAGGTCCACGTAAGACCGTTGCTGGCAAGAAGAAATAGGTGGAGGAACCATGGCTAAGCCTGGTAGAAAAGTAAGGAAAAAGTCCGAAAAGAAGAATGTTGCAATGGGCATTGCTCATATTCAGGCAACATTCAACAACACGGTTATTACCATTACCGATATCGGTGGTAATGTGATTTCCTGGGCAACAGCAGGTGGTCAAGGCTTCAAAGGCTCACGCAAAAGCACCCCTTTTGCAGCGTCTATTGCGGCTGAAACTGCGGCCAAAAAAGCCCAGGAGCACGGCATGCGCAGTTTGGAAGTTCGCGTTAAGGGCCCAGGTTCAGGACGTGAATCGGCTCTGCGGGCGCTACAGACAGCCGGCCTGACGATTACCCTGATCAAGGACGTGACCCCGGTTCCGCACAATGGTTGCCGTCCGCCGAAGCGCAGAAGAGTCTAAGCGAATAAAGGAGAACTACGTTGGCTAGATATACCGGTTCCGTCTGCCGTCAGTGCAGAAGGGAGAACATGAAGCTGTTTTTGAAGGGTGATCGCTGTCACACTGACAAGTGTGCTATCGAGCGCCGTAATTATGCTCCGGGCCAGCATGGCCAAGGGCGTATCAAGGTCTCGGATTACGGCACCCAGTTGCGTGAAAAGCAACGCGTAAAAAGAACCTACGGCCTGCTGGAAAAGCAGTTCCGTGAATACTTTAAAAAGGCCGACCGCATGAAGGGCGTAACAGGTGAAACTCTCCTGGTTCTGCTCGAGCGGCGACTCGATAGCATGGCTTACCGTATCGGTTTCTCGACCTCAAGAAGTGAGGCGCGGCAACTGGTGCGGCATGGGCATTTCCTGGTCAATGGCCGGAAAGTTGATATCCCATCTTACCAGGTTCGCCCGGGGGACGTGATTGAAGTCCGTGAGAAAAGCCGTGCAGTTGTACGCATTAATGAAGCACTTGACGGTGTGATGCGTCGTGGCATTCCTTCCTGGATCGAGCTTGAGCGCGATGCCTTCAAAGGAACGGTCAAGACACTGCCGGTTCGTGCGGAGATGACGACGCCTGCGTTCCAGGAGCATTTAATCGTCGAACTCTACTCTAAGTAAGCCAGCAAAGACTAGCTGACGATTGCAACCTCACGCGGAGGCAACGAATGTATAAAAACTGGAGAGCACTCATCAAGCCGAAAAGGCTTCAGGTCGAGACTGACTCCCTGACAGACACTTACGGCAAATTCTATGCTGAGCCGTTTGAACGTGGTTTCGGTACAACAATAGGTAATGCACTGCGGCGTATTCTGCTGTCATCTTTGCAGGGAGCTGCGATTACCTCGGTACGGATCAAGGACGTGTTGCATGAGTTCTCGACTATTTCCGGTGTGACCGAAGACGTGACCGATATTATCCTGAATCTCAAGGGTGTGCAGGTTAAGGTTCATGGCGATGAGACCCGGAATATCCGCATTGTCAAAAAAGGCGCTGGTGTAGTTACCGCGGCTGACATTGTAACCGATTCTCAGGTTGAAATTCTCAATCCAGAGCACCACATTGCCACTTGCGGCAAGGGCTGCAATCTGGAGATGGACATGGTTGTCTCGCTCGGCAAGGGTTATGTTTCTGCCGACCGCAATCGTGATGAGAATGCTCCGGTCGGAACCATCCCGATGGACGCAATGTTCACGCCGATCCAGAAGGTTATTTATCTGGTTACCAACGCCCGTGTTGGTCAGATCACCAACTATGACAAGTTGACGATCGAGATTCACACTGACGGCAGTGTCAGCCCTGAGGATGCAATCGCTTATGCAGCGAAGATACTCAAGGAGCAGATGCAGATCTTTATCAATTTTGATGAAGACCTCGAGCCACCGGAAGTTGTGCCGGATGAAGGCGTAAAACGGATCAACGAGAATCTTTACCGTTCGGTTGAGGAACTTGAGTTGTCGGTGCGAAGCGCCAATTGTCTCAAGAATGCCAATATCAGGCTGATCGGCGATCTGGTTCAGAAATCTGAAGCTGAGATGCTGAAGACGCAGAATTTCGGTCGTAAGTCTCTCAATGAAATCAAAGATATCCTGTCTGACATGGGCTTGACCCTTGGTATGTCTTTTGAGAACTTCCCCGATCCTGAATACCTGAAGATGATTGAGAAGAGTGAAGAGCACATCTGATCTTTTCATCAGAGTTGTAGTTTAGAAAGGAAATAGCAAGATGCGTCACAATAAAACGGGCAGAAAGCTTGGTCGCAATTCCAGTCATCGCAAAGCGATGATGCGTAACATGGTGACTTCGCTGCTCGATCACGAAAAGATCACAACGACCGACGCCAGAGCCAAAGAGTTGCGTAAAATTGCCGAGAAGATGATTACCCTCGGTAAGCGTGGCACACTGCATGCTCGTCGTCAGGCACTGCAAGTTATTATGGACAAGAACGTAGTCGCCAAGCTGTTTGATCGTCTCGCTCCTCGCTACGCTGACCGCCCGGGCGGTTATACCCGGATTGTCAAGCTAGGCTATCGTTCGGGCGACAACGCGGCGCTTTCGTTGATTGAACTGGTTGAAGAAGAATTTACGCCGAAGCAGAAGAAAGAAAAGCCGGTGGAGCAAGAAGTGGCAGCATCTTCGGTAGAGGAGACTGTGGCTGAAGAAGCACCAGCTGAAGAAGCACCGGCTGAAGAAGCACCGGCTGAAGAAGCACCAGCTGAAGAAGCACCGGCTGAAGAAGCACCGGCTGAAGATGCACCAGCTGAAGAAGCACCGGCTGAAGAAGCACCGGCTGAAGAAGCACCGGCTGAAGAAGCACCGGCTGAAGAAG